>JAGUYQ010000008.1 GCA_020061285.1 Betaproteobacteria bacterium | reverse complement strand
GTACGTGGGAGATTCCAACCATTTCGTATGGGATATGTAACTGCCCAGGAGGGGTGGGAATTGGTCAGTCTGGCGAGTTGCACTCGGTTCCATCTTGTGTTGGTGAAAGGCAGAGGGATATTGGGTTGACAGAAAAGGGCTCAGCGTCCATTCTGTAGCTGCAAGGCAAAAGAAGGGACGGCAGAGCCCATGAACATCATAGAGCGAGCGCGGGAGTTTGTCGAGTCGAAGCGCGCGTTAGCGAACCGGACGGCACAGGACTGGCGGCGGTGCCCGCGATGCGGGCAGACGCACACGCAAAAGTACGGCACATACCCACGACGTCCATGGAAGCTGGATGGGCGTCAGGCGTTACGGATACAACGCCATTGGTGTCTGGTGTGCAAGAGCAGCTACAGCGAGGAATCGGCCGAGTTGGTGAGGAAGGGCTGGTATGCGCGCGAGGTGCGGCGCATGGCGGTAGACCAGTGGGAACACGGGCGGAGTTCGTTGCGGCGTGTGGCGGAGCATATACGCTCGCTGCTGGGGCACCAGGAGCGGTGGGAGATGTGGTGTGCGCCAACGAGACGGGAAGAAGGGCGTGAGAGGTGTTATCTGGGGGCCAGTAGCGTGCACCGCTGGCTGGACGGTGCGGGGAAAGCCGCCCAGAGGACGGTAGCGGGACAACTGGAAGGCGTCGCCAGTTCAGGGCGGATGGGCACGGATGGATTGTGGGCGAGGTTGCGAGGGGGCGTGAAACGGGTGGTGCTGGTGGTGACGGACAGCGTGAGTGGGTTAGTCTATCCTCCGGTGGTGGTAGAGGGGGAGGAGAGCGCTGGCCCATGGGAGAAGCTGTTTGCGCGCGCCCAATCCGCCGGACTGGACCTGGAGGCGCTGCGTGGGGTGACGAGCGATGGGGCCCATGGGCTGAACGCCTATCTGCGAGAGGGGCTGGCGTGGGTCAATCAGCAGCGCTGCGTCTTGCATAGCTGGCTGAAGCTGAGCAAGGAATTGGCGCGTGCGGTGAGACAAGCGGCGGAGGGTTTGGCGAAAGAGGCGGCCCAAGCGGCACGCAAACAGGCACGCAAGGAGCTACTGGCACTGATCCATGGGATCATGGACGCCCAGCACTATGAAGCAGCCGAATTGACTTTGCAGCAGCTCAAGGCGCATACACAGGGGGCGCGCCTGGCGGCGAAGCTGAATGTGCAGTTGGATCGTCTGCTGGTCTATCAGCTCAAGGAGCAGAGCGGACTATTGCGCGTCGGCCCCGAGTGGTTGTGGCGTGACTTTCGCCTGAGGCTGAGCCACGGGCGTAATCACGGCTCGGAGCAACGCTTGGAGCGGGCGGCGTTGGTCTGGGGAATCTACCGCAATTTCACGCCCGCCCAGGTGAGGTGCGAACGCAAACGACACTATCGTCGCTCCGGCAAGAGCCCCCTAGAAATGGCCGGGGTCCCTCCAGGAGAACTGAGCTATCTAGATGCCTTGGGCCTTTGAGCGTTCCGAGGTAGATGCGCCTGCCTCGAAGCCTCAAAGGCCCAGTTCCAGTACCCAAAAGCGGTGTGGCAGCGCCAACACGGCGTATGAACAGACCATCAACACAAGATGGAACCGAGCGGCGAGTTGAGTTTTGCCTGATTGTGCGTAACATAGGGTCATGGACATAGAGAGCATCCGCGCCAAGATACTGGAGGCCTATCAGCAAGGGCCGGAAGTTGCCGTTGAGCTTGTGGTCGCGCTTATCGCACAGTTGGAAACTCTGGCGGAGCGCGTCACGGTGCTGGAGGCCGAAAACGCGGCGCTGCGGGCCAGGCTTGGGACCAACAGTGGCAACAGCAGTAAGCCCCCTTCGTCCGACCGGCCAGGTGCGAAGCCCCATCCCAAGAGTCAGCGCAAATCCACGGGGCGCAAGGCAGGCGGCCAGCCCGGGCACCTCGGGCACACGTTGCGGCTGGTGGACCAGCCGCAGGAGATTCAGGTGCATACCCCGTCTCACTGCCGCGAGTGCGGCCAGAACCTGGAGGGAGCGCCCACGGTACGTCGGGAGCGTCGGCAGGTGGTGGACGTTCCGCCGGTGCAGGTGTGGGTGGTGGAGCACCAAGCCGAGACCAAGCATTGTCCAGGCTGCGGGGCGGATACGACTGGGACATTTCCTGAGGGGGTAGAGGCGCCCGCGCAGTACGGGCCAGGGATCATGACGGTGGCTGTGTATCTGAACCAGCAGCAACTGCTTCCCATGGAGAGGACCTGCGAGGTACTGGGAGAGGTGTTTGGCTGTCCGATCGCGGAGGGAACCTTGGAGAGCGCCGTGGCGCGCTGTAATGAGCAGTTGGCGGAGGCGGAAGCGGCGATAAAAGGGCAGGTGGCTCGGGCGGGCATCGTCCACTTGGACGAGACCGGGCTGAACGTCAACGGGAAGACCCACTGGCTGCATGTCGCCAGCACGCCGGGGCTGACGTTCTACGCTGCCCATCGGAAACGTGGGTGTGAGGCACTGGACGAGATCGGGGTGTTGCCGGGCTTTCAAGGCACAGCAGTGCACGATGGCTGGGCTTCGTACTGGCAGTACGAGGACTGCCAGCATGCGTTGTGTAACGCGCATCATCTGCGGGAGCTGACCTTCGTCGCGGAGGAGATGGAGCAGGGATGGGCGCAAGAGTTGAGGCAACTGCTGCTGGAAATCAAGCAGGCTACCGACGCAGCGCGGGAGCAAGGGGTAGCCGCGTTGGCGGCCGATACGCAGCGGGCGTTCGAGGCCCGTTACGATGCGATCCTGGAGGCAGGGCTAAAGATGAACCCGCCCCCCGCGCCAACGGGTAAGCGGGGGCGCCCGCCGCGCGGCAAGGCTGGGAGCCTGGTAGATCGGCTGCGAGCGCACAAGGGAGCAACGTTGGCCTTCATGGAGGACCTGGCGATCCCCTTTGACAACAACCAGGCCGAACGGGACATTCGCATGATGAAGGTCAAGGCAAAGATCTCCGGCTGTTTCCGAACAACGACCGGCGTCGACCGCTTCTGTAGGATTCGGGGCTATATCTCGACGCTGCGCAAACAAGGGATACCGATCCTCTCCGCACTGGGCCAGGCGATGGTTGGTCGCGCGCCCATGCCGACCGCCACATAAACCAACTATGCTGAGCAGTTACGGCGGAATAAGTATAGCACAAGTCATAAACGGTCCATCCCCACGCGTGTGGGGAATACGTCGCCGACATCACCGCCCCCACGTAGGCCCGCGGTCCATCCCCACGCGTGTGGGGAATACTTGGCAAGAGAGC
>JAGUYQ010000172.1 GCA_020061285.1 Betaproteobacteria bacterium | reverse complement strand
TGGTTCAGGTTTTCGACGTGAAACGCCACCTTCTCCCGGATGGAAACGGGAGCGGTCTGGTGGTTGAGGCCGAAGGCGAACAACTGCATGGAGAAATTGTGCATATCAATCAGCGGGCTGGCAACGTTCCGCGGGTGGCCGCGGTGGGGGGCAATTCTACCACGAAGGGGCCTTATCTCCCTAACCGGCAAGGCTTTTAAGCCCACATCATTGCCCTAGACTAGCAAATCGTGGAAACTTGAGCCTTGATCTTCAGCAAGGGCAGCCAGCCATGATCGTCCGCATCGGCGAGACCTACGGCAAACGGAAGGGCAACGACGGCTTCGTGCTGTACACCGTCCTGCGGGTGGCAGGCGAGGCCATCACCCTGCAGAACCTGGATCATCCAGAGGGCGCCTTCGAAACCACCGCCGCCAAGCTGGCACAGGGCGGCTACGAACTGGTAAGCCAGGCCCCCTATATCCCGGCGGCCCAATCAAAAAAACGCGCCCTGCGGCGGCGTCCCAGCCGCTGCCCCCATACCGTGGACTTCATCGAAGGCCGCGCCGATTGCGAAAAACCCGCGCCCCGCCCGGGAGACACCCCTCACTGACGCGGGCCAACCGTGGACTTTCTCGCCCTCCCCAAGAAGATCGGGAAATACCGCATCCAGCGCGAACTGGGGCGGGGGGCTAGTTGCGTGGTGTACCTGGGCTCCGACCCCTTCACCCGCCGCAACGTCGCCATCAAGGCCACCCCCCCCGGCTCGCTGCTCGACCCCGTGGCCGGCGGCCGCTTCCGCAAGCTGTTCCTGAAGGAAGCGGGCCTCGCCGGTAACCTGTCCCACCCTCACATCGTCAAACTGTTCGACGCCGTGATCGAGGACGACATCGGCTACCTGGTGATGGAATACGTCCCCGGCGGCACCCTCAAGCAGTTCTGCCACGTGGTCAATCTGCTGCCGGCGGAGCGGGTGGTGGAAATCGCCTTCAAGTGCGCCCAGGCCCTGGCCTTCGCCAACCGCCACGGCATCATCCACCGGGACATCAAGCCGGCCAACATCATGCTCCACGGCGACCTGGACATCAAAATCGCCGACTTCGGCGCCGCCCGCCTGTCCCGCGCCGACCAGACCCAGGTGATGGGGCAGATGGGCACCCCCGCCTACATGTCGCCGGAACAGGTGCTGGAAACGGAGCAGACCTTCCTCACCGACATGTATTCCCTCGGGGTGGTGATGTACGAACTGCTCACCGGCCGCCAGCCCTTCGTCGCCGAAAGCGACGTCGCCCTGGCCTACAAGATTCTCCACGAGGAGCCCGCGCCGGTGCGGGTGCTGCGTCCGGGCATCCCGGCACGGCTGGAGGAAGTCGTCGCCCGCGCCATGAGCAAGGACGCCGCCAGCCGCTACCCGAGCTGGGAAGCCTTTTCCGCCGATCTGATGGCGGTGTATCGGCACCTGCGCCTGCCCGCCACCCCCATCAGCGACACGGAAAAATTCGACCTGCTGAAAGGCTTGGCCTTCTTCGGCGATTTCAGCGACGTGGAGTTGTGGGAGGTGCTTCGCCTCAGCAGTTGGCGCACATTCCCCCCCGGCACCCTGCTGCAGAAGGAGGGCAACATCGGCAACGCGGTCTTCCTGCTGGCCGCCGGCACCGCCCGCGTGACCAAGCGGGGAAAGCCCCTGGGGAAACTGGGAAAAGGGGACTGTTTCGGCGAAATGTCCTACATCGACCAGAGTCTGGCCCGCCCCTTCACCATCGCCGCCGAGGAGGAGGTGCTGCTGATCAAGGTCAAGGCGACCTCGTTGCAGCAGGCTTCCGAAAACTGCCAGCTCGCCTTCAACAAGGCCTTCCTGAAAATCCTGGTGCGGCGCCTGGCCGACGCCGAGGACAAGCTCGCCAGCATGCTGCTGGACCTCGCCATTTGACCGCTGCCTGGCCACTCCCCGCGTTTTTGGCAGGGCTTCGACCCGCCTGCTATAGTGGACTCACCAGGGGAACACATTCCTGCAACAAGCACCGGCCATCATAAGCATAATCAGCCAGTCCATACCCCAAGGAGCCTCCATGACCGATATCGTTTCGCTGCTCGGCAACGAAGCCGACAACCTGCTCAGCTACCAATGCAAGGGCATCCCGAAAGACATGCTGCACCTGCCCGGTGCGGATTACGTGGACCGGGTGGTCGCCCCCAAGGACGTCAAGCCCGGCGTCATGCGGTCCCTCCAGTGCCTGTTCGGCACCGGGCGGCTGGCCGACACCGGCTACCTGTCCATCCTGCCGGTGGACCAGGGCATCGAGCATTCCGGCGGCGCCTCCTTCGCCCCCAACCCCATCTATTTCGACCCGGAAAACATCGTCAAACTGGCCATCGAGGGCGGCTGCAACGCCGTGGCGTCGACCCTCGGGGTATTGGGATCGGTGTCGCGCAAGTACTCCCACAAGATTCCCTTCATCCTGAAAATCAACCACAACGAGATGCTCACCTACCCCGAGATGTACGACCAGACCCTGTTCGCCAGCGTCAAACAGGCCTTCGACATGGGGGCGGTGGCCATCGGCGCCACGGTGTATTACGGCTCCCCCGAGTGCCGGCGGCAAATCCTGGAAATTTCCAACGCCTTCGCCCACGCCCACGAGTTGGGCATGGCCACGGTGCTGTGGGCCTACCTGCGCAACCCCGGCTTCAAGAAGGACGGCGTGGACTACCACACCAGCGCCGACCTCACCGGCCAAGCCAACCACCTGGCCGCCACCATCGAGGCGGACATCGTCAAGCAGAAGCAGGCGGAGAACAACGGCGGCTACACCGCGATCAAGTTCGGCAAGACCCATCCCAAGGTCTACAGCGAACTGACCAGCGACCACCCCATCGACCTGGTGCGCTACCAGGTGGCCAACTGCTACATGGGCCGGGCGGGGCTGATCAATTCCGGCGGCGCCTCGGGAGAACACGACCTGGGCCAGGCGGTGCGCACCGCGGTGATCAACAAGCGGGCCGGCGGCATGGGCCTGATCTCCGGCCGCAAGGCGTTCCAGAAGCCGATGAAGGATGGGGTCACCCTGCTCAACGCGATTCAGGACGTATACCTGTCCAAGGACGTGACCATCGCCTGACGAAGACAGCACGGAAAATAAAAACGGGGCCTCGGGCCCCGTTTTTATTGCCGCTGCGCTGCTGCGGCTTATTCGTCCTCGTCCTTCGGCGGTTTGCCGTCGTAAATCAGGTTGCGGCGGCGGTCCAGATAGGCGTCGCGGACGAAAGTATAGGGGTCGAGGGCGGCTTCCTGCACCACGTCCTCGGCGCCCAGCAGCACCGAGCGCTTGTGGATGGCGCGCAGCACCATGGCGGTGTTGCGGTCGGCGATGTCGTCCTGCTGGTAAACCGGGTCCACCCTGTAGTCCACTATCAGCCCCACGGTATCCCGCAAGTTGCTCGACCCGAGCAGCGGCAGCACCAGGTAGGGGCCGTTGCCCACGCCCCAGCGGCCGAGGGTCTGACCGAAGTCCTCGTTGTGCTTGGGCAGGTCCATGGGCGTGGCGACGTCGATCAGGCCCAGGATGCCGATGGAGGTGTTCCATACCAAGCGGCTGAAGTCCGAGGCGGCCTGGCCGAACTTGAACTGGAGCAGGTCGTTGAACAACACGACCACGTCGTCCAGGTTGGAGAAGAAATTGCCCACGCCGGTGCGCACGGGCTGGGGCAGGACAGCCTTGTACCCCTTGGCCACCGGTTTCATGACCCCCCGGTCCACCGCGTCGTTGAACTGGTAGATGCCGCGGTTGAGCGGTTCGAGGGGATCACGCGGATCGCCATTGGTCGCACAGCCGCCGAGCAACGTGGCGCACAACGCCAGCGTCACCGTGAACTTCTGTTTGATGGAACCCATAATTATTTGTTTTCCAGATTGATTTTATTGTCTTTTGAGGCGCAAAGCCACTCCCAGCGGGCAATCATACTGCAACTTCGCGGGAACGACCATACGCATTCTCCCCTAATTTGATCTCAGGCATGTTTCAGTCGCGGAAGTTGCCGAACTGCAACGGAAAATCGTCGATGCTCTTGCGCACCAGAGCAATGGTCTCTTGCAGCAAGTCCCGCTTGGCCCCCGTCACCCGCACCGCATCACCCTGGATGCTGGCCTGGACTTTCAGCTTGCTATCCTTGATCAGCTTCACCAGCTTCTTCGCCAGTTCCTGGTCGATGCCGACGCGGATTTTCAGCTCCTGCTTCACCTTGTTGCCGGACACCTTCTGCACCGGGCAGATTTCCAGGCGCTTGGAGCTGTCCTTTTCCTTCTTCTCCATAGCGGGGAAGAGCAGGTCCTTGATCTGGTCGAGCTGGAAGTCGGAGTCGCCGTGGAGGGTGATGATCTTATCCTTTTCCTGGAACTCGACCTTGGCGCTGGTGCCCTTGAAATCGTAGCGGTTGACGATGCTGCGCTCGGCCACGTCGATGGCGTTCTTCAGGGCCACCATATCCACTTCGGAGGTGATGTCGAAGGACGGCATGGAATCTCTCCCTTATTCGAAATGGCAGGCGTAATCCAGCATTTCCAGCGTTTCAATGTCGAAGCTGGAGTTGCCGGGGACGGCGAACTTGTCGCCGGCCTGGTAGGTTTTCCACTCGTCCTCGTCCTTGAGGCGCACCTTGCACACCCCGGAGTTGATTTCCATCACTTCCGGCGCGGCGGTGTTGAAGGTCAGGGAACTGGGGAAAATCACGCCGACGGTGGTGCGGGTGCCGTTGGGCAGCAGCAGGGTGTGGCTGACGCACTTGCCGTCGAAATAGACGTTGGCTTTTTTCTTCACGCTGACGTTGTCGAACTGGGCCATGAGAGGGCTCCTTAGCGGTTGTTGAGTTTGGCGGCGATGCGCATGCGCAGGGCGTTGAGTTTGATGAAGCCGCCCGCGTCCTTCTGGTCGTAGGCTCCCGCGTCGTCCTCGAAGGTGGCGATGGTGGGATCGAACAGGGAATCGGTCTTGGAGTCCCGGCCGACGACGATGACGTTGCCCTTGTAAAGCTTGAGGCGTACCCAGCCGTTGACGTGTGCCTGGGTATGGTCGATCAGCGTCTGCAGGGCGCGACGCTCGGGGGCCCACCAGTAGCCGTTGTAGATCAGGCTGGCGTAGCGGGGCATCAGGTCGTCCTTGAGGTGGGCCACTTCCCGGTCCAGGGTGATGGACTCGATGGCACGGTGGGCGCGCAGCAGGATGCTGCCGCCGGGGGTTTCGTAGCAGCCCCGTGACTTCATGCCCACGTAGCGGTTCTCCACCAAGTCCAGGCGGCCGATGCCGTGCTTGCCGCCGAGCTCGTTCAGCCTGGCCAGCAGTTCATGGGCCTTCATAGGAGTGCCGTTGATGGCCACCGGGTCGCCCTTCTCGAATTGCAGGTCGAGGTATTCCGCCTGGTCGGGAGCCTTCTCCGGCGACACGGTCCAGCGCCACATATCCTCTTCCGCTTCCGCCGCGGGGTCTTCCAGGTGGCGGCCTTCGTAGGAAATGTGCAGCAGGTTGGCGTCCATGGAGTAGGGGCTACCGCCCTGGCGGTGCTTCATCTCGATGGGGATGCCGTGGGTTTCGGCGTAGGCCAGCAGTTTCTCCCGGGACAGCAGGTCCCACTCCCGCCAGGGGGTGATGATCTTGATGTCCGGGCGCAGGGCGTAGGCCCCCAATTCGAAGCGCACCTGGTCGTTGCCCTTGCCGGTGGCGCCGTGGGAAATGGCCTGGGCGCCGGTCTGGTTGGCGATATCGATCAGGCGCTTGGCGATTAGGGGGCGGGCGATGGAGGTGCCAAGCAGGTACTCGCCCTCGTACACCGTGTTGGCGCGGAACATGGGGAAGACGAAGTCCCGCACGAACTCTTCCCGCAGGTCGTCGATGAAGATGTTCTCGGGTTTGATGCCGAATTGCAGGGCCTTGGTGCGCGCCGGCTCCAGCTCCTCCCCTTGGCCCAGGTCGGCGGTGAAGGTCACCACCTCGCACTGGTAGGTGTCCTGCAACCATTTCAGGATCACCGACGTATCCAGCCCGCCGGAATAGGCGAGCACTGCTTTTTTCACGTTGCTCATGGAATTTCCTACAGGAATTTAATCTTGAACCCGGCCGAGAAGGAGGTATTCCATCAAGGCCTTTTGGGAGTGCAAGCGGTTCTCCGCCTCGTCCCACACCACCGATTGCTTGCCGTCGATGACTTCGGCGGCCACTTCCTCCCCCCGGTGGGCGGGGAGACAGTGCATGAACAGGGCGTCGGCCTTGGCGGCGCCCATCATGTCGCCGTCCACCTGCCAGTCGGCGAAGGCCTTGAGACGCGCTTCGTTCTCCGCCTCGAAGCCCATGCTGGTCCACACGTCGGTGGTCACCAGGTCCGCCCCCTTCACCGCCTCCATGGGGTCGGCGAAGCTCTCGTAGTGGTCGGTACCGTAAAGCCCGGCCCGTTCCGGCTCCACCTCGTAGCCCGGCGGGGTGGAGACGTGGACGTTGAAATCCAGCACTTCCGCAGCCTGCAGCCAGGTATTGCAGACGTTGTTGGAGTCGCCGATCCAGGCCACGGTCTTGCCCTGGATGCTGCCCCGGTGCTCGATGAAGGTGAAGATGTCGGCCAGAATCTGGCACGGGTGGTACTCGTTGGTGAGGCCGTTGATCACCGGCACCCTGGAACGGGAAGCGAAGCGATCGATGATTTCCTGCTCGAAGGTGCGGATCATGACGATGTCCACCATGCGGGAAATCACCTCCGCCGCGTCTTCCACCGGCTCGCCGCGCCCCAGTTGGGTATCGCGGGTGTTGAGGTAGATCGCCGCCCCGCCCAATTGGTGCATGCCGGCCTCGAAGGAGAGGCGGGTGCGGGTGGAGCTTTTCTCGAAAATCATCGCCAGGGTACGGTCCACCAAGGGATGGTAGGTCTCGTAGCGCTTGAAGCGGTCCTTGATCACCCGGCTGCGCTCGAAGAGGTATTCGTACTCCTCCCGTGTGAGGTCCTTGAATTGCAGGTAATGTTTCATAGCCATGATTTGTCCTCGCGGGGCCGACGCTCAGGCGCCCAGGAACTCCCGGACCAGCGGAACAAGGATGTCCACCAATTGCTGGGCCTCCTGGCGGTTCATCACCAGCGGCGGCAACAGGCGCACCACGCTGTCCACGGTGACGTTAATCAGCAGGCCCTTGTCCCGGGCCCGTGCCACCAGTTCGCCGCAGGGCCGGTCAAGCTCGACGCCGATCATCATGCCCATGCCACGCACGTCCACCACCCCGGCCGCGCCACTCAGACGCTCCGCCAGGCTGTCGCGGATGAAGTTGCCGGTCTCCCAGGCGTTGACCAGCAGGCCGTCCTGTTCGATAGCGTCCAGGGTGGCGATGGCGGCGGCACAAGCCAGTGGATTGCCGCCGAAGGTGGAACCGTGGTTGCCCGGCTTGAACACGTCCGCCGCCGCCCCCTTGGCCAGGCAGGCTCCCACCGGCATGCCGGACCCCAGGCCCTTGGCCAGGGCCATCACATCGGGGACGATGTGGGCGTGCTGGTGTTCGAACCATTTGCCGGTGCGGCCGATGCCGGTCTGAACTTCGTCCAGCATCAGCAGCCAGCCCTGGCGATCGCAGATTTCGCGGATGCGCTTCAGGTATTCCCCGGAAGGCGTGTTGACGCCGCCCTCGCCCTGGATCGGCTCGACCATCACGGCGACCACGTTCTGGTTGTGGGCGGCCACCTGTTCGATGGCGGGAACGTCGTTGTAGGGAACCCGCACGAAGCCGGACACCAGGGGCTCGAACCCCGCCTGCACCTTGCGGTTGCCGGTGGCGGAGAGGGTGGCCAGGGTGCGGCCGTGGAAGGATTTTTCCATCACGATGATGGCCGGGTTATCGATCCCCTTCTGGTGGCCGTAGAGGCGGGCCAGCTTGATCATCGCCTCGTTGGCCTCGCAGCCGGAGTTGCAGACGAATACGTTGTCCATGCCGGAAACGGCGCACAGGCGGTCGGCCAGTTCCTCCTGGAGAGTGATGCCGTACAGGTTGGAAGTGTGAATCAGGCTCCCGGCCTGGCCGCAGATCGCCTTCACCAGGCGGGGATGGGCGTGGCCCAGGCTGTTTACCGCCACCCCGGCCACGCCGTCCAAATATTTGCGCCCTTCCGTGTCCCATAGCCACACGCCTTCGCCGCGCATAAACGCGATGGGTTGACGGGAATAGGTATTCATCAAGTGGGACATGGTTCAAATTCTCAAGAAAATAAATGCACACGGCGGCCAACGCCGCCGTGCGTCCAAAATTGGTTCTGCTGATTGCGCCGGTTACCCGGCCTCGAAGGAAAAGCGTATATTTAGCCGAAACCGGCCTTTCGCGCAAGGGGCACCCCCTCCCCTCCTTGGGCCGCCAAATCCCCCTTTTCTCACGCGGTTACTCGCATTCAAGGGACTTGAAAAATTCGATATTGGGTTCAAAATTAGATCGTGAGCGTAAGGAAAGTCCCATGCCGGGGAAAATTGAAGAAAGCACACTGCTAGAAGCTCACGAGAGCAAAACCAAGCCGCCGCCGTTGTTCAAGGTCTTGCTGCTGAACGACGACTTCACCCCGATGGACTTCGTGGTGACGGTACTGGAGCGGTTCTTCGCAAAAAATCGCGAACAAGCGACGCAATTGATGCTCAAAGTCCACAGGGAAGGAGCCGCGGTATGTGGCGTCTACCCCAAGGACATTGCCGAAACCAAGGTGGAACAGGTGATCGCCTTTGCACGGGAGCACCAGCACCCGCTGCAATGTGTGATGGAGGAAAATTAAATGATCGCGCAGGAACTCGAAGTCTCGCTACACATGGCCTTCATGGACGCCCGTCAGAAGCGCCATGAGTTCATCACCGTCGAGCATCTGCTGCTGGCGCTGCTGGACAACCCTTCCGCCGCCCAGGTGTTGCGGGCCTGCGCCGCCAACGTGGATACCCTGCGCAAGGAACTTACCGAACACATCGGCCGCCATACGCCGGTGGTGGAAGGTGTGGAAGAAGTGGACACCCAGCCCACCCTTGGCTTTCAGCGCGTCATCCAGCGGGCCATCCTGCACGTGCAGTCCTCGGGCAAGAAGGAAGTCACCGGCGCCAACGTGCTGGTGGCGATTTTCGGCGAAAAGGATTCCCACGCGGTGTTCTTCTTGCAACAGCAGGGCGTCAACCGCCTCGACGTGGTCAACTACATCGCCCACGGCATCAGCAAAGTGCCCCAGGCCGCCCCCCAGAGGCCGGAAGCCGAACACGAAGGCGGCGAGGAGCAGCCCGCCGCCGGCGCGCTGGAAAGCTTCACCCAGAACCTCAACGCCCAGGCCCAGGCCGGCAAGATCGACCCCCTCATCGGGCGCGACCTGGAACTGGAACGGGTGATCCAGACCCTGTGCCGCCGCCGCAAGAACAACCCCCTGCTGGTGGGGGAGGCCGGCGTGGGCAAGACCGCCATCGCGGAAGGCCTGGCCCGCCGCGTGGTGGAAGGGGACGTGCCGGAAATTCTCAAGGAAAGCACGGTGTACGCGCTCGACATGGGCGCCCTCCTCGCCGGCACCAAGTACCGGGGCGACTTCGAACAGCGCCTGAAAGCGGTGCTGAAGCAACTCGCCGACGATCCTCACGCCGTCCTCTTCATCGACGAAATCCACACCCTGATCGGCGCCGGCGCCGCCTCGGGAGGAACCCTGGACGCCTCCAACCTCCTCAAGCCCGCCCTGTCCTCGGGCCAGATGAAGTGCATCGGCGCCACCACCTATCAGGAATTCCGCGGCATTTTCGAGAAGGACCATGCCCTCTCCCGCCGCTTCCAGAAAATCGACGTCCCCGAGCCGTCGGTCACCGAAACGGTGGAAATCCTCAAGGGCCTCAAGTCCCGCTTCGAATCCCACCACGGCGTGAAATACACGCCCTCCGCCCTGCTGTCCGCCGCCGAGCTGTCGGCCAAGTACATCAACGACCGCCACCTGCCGGACAAGGCCATCGACGTTATCGACGAAGCGGGCGCGGCCCAGCGCATCCTGCCCAAGTCGCGGCAGAAGAAAACCATTTCCACCAAGGAAATCGAGGAAATCGTCGCCAAGATCGCCCGCATCCCGCCGAAAAACATCTCCACCGACGACCGCAACGCTCTGAAGAACCTGGAACGGGACCTCAAGGCGGTAGTGTTCGGCCAGGACAAGGCCATCGACGCCCTCGCCACCGCCATCAAGATGGCCCGTAGCGGCTTGGGCAATCCCCAGAAGCCCATCGGCTCCTTCCTCTTCTCCGGCCCCACCGGCGTCGGCAAGACCGAGGTGGCGCGGCAACTGGCCTACATCATGGGAATCGAGTTGATTCGTTTCGACATGTCCGAATACATGGAGCGCCACGCGGTGTCGCGCCTGATCGGTGCCCCTCCGGGCTACGTGGGCTTCGAACAGGGGGGCCTGTTGACCGAGGCCGTCACCAAGCATCCCTACTGCGTGCTGCTACTGGACGAAATCGAGAAGGCCCACCCGGACATTTTCAACATCCTGCTCCAGGTGATGGACCACGGCACCCTCACCGACAACAACGGGCGCAAGGCCGATTTCCGCAACGTGGTGATCGTCATGACCACCAATGCCGGGGCGGAGAGCCTGAACAAGACCGTGATCGGCTTTACCACATCGCAGAAGGCCGGGGACGAAATGGCAGAGATCAAGCGCCTGTTCACCCCCGAGTTCCGCAACCGGCTGGACGGCATCATTTCCTTCGCCTCCCTGAACCACGAGGTCATCATGCGGGTGGTGGACAAGTTCCTGATGCAGCTTGAAGAACAGCTCCACGAGAAGAAGGTGGAAGCCGCCTTCACCGAGCGCCTGAAAGAGCACTTGGCCGAGCAGGGCTTCGACCCGCTGATGGGCGCGCGCCCCATGGCGCGCCTGATCCAGGACACCATCCGCCGCGCCCTGGCCGATGAGTTGTTGTTCGGGCGCCTGGCCAGCGGTGGTGCAGTGACCGTGGATATCGACGACCAGGATAAGGTGCGCCTGGTATTCGAGGAGCCAGCCAAAACCGCCGGTGAGATTCCCGCTTAATTTTTAGCCTGGAAAAATAAAATGCCCGCGCCAAATAGCGCGGGCATTTTATTTTTTATTGATCGCTTATTGCTTATCAGTCGGGCACGTATTGACGCCAATCAGCATATAGGCCGGGCAAATACCCAGCAGCGCCGTCCCCAGGGGAACCACGCCGATCACGCCGACCCACCACGGTGCCACGCCGACGGCGGCGGCGCCGATCAGGGCCACGCCGACAACGATACGAACAATCTTATCCACTCCGCCTACGTTGTGCTTCATAGTATCCTCCTGTGCCTGGATTGTTGAATGGACTGCACACCGGATTCTAGGCGTAAAAACTCCGCCTGTCTGTGACTTTAGTCACAAACTCCGGCCCGCGCCAGGGCCGACAGGGCAGCGGGATTGGAGAGGCGAATTTGCTGCCGCCCCAGCGCCACCCATCCCTGCTCCTCAAAATTTTTCAGCAACCGGCTGACGATTTCCCGCGCACTCCCCAACTCGTCTGCCAAGCCCTGGTGGGTGATATGTATCAAGGGCTCCCCCTTGGACAAGAGGATGCCCGCCAGCCGCTGGTCCAGGCGGCGGAACGCCACCTCCTCCACCAGCAGCATCAAATCGGACAGCCGGGAAGCGAACATGCCGAAAATATAATCACGGAACGCCGGCGATTGCTCAACGAGTCCCTCGAACACCTCCTTCGGCAGCACGATCCCCGAGAGATCGGACTCCGCCACGCCCCGTGCGGGATAGAGCGCATTGCCCAGCAAGCAACTGCTGGTAAGAATGCAGCTTTCCCCCGGCGTCACCCGGTACAACAACAATTCACGGCCATTCTCCGCCGTCTTGGCGACGCGAATCGACCCTCGCAGCAGCATGGGAAAAGCGCGGCAGGGACTGCTTGCCTCGAACATTAACGTACCCGACGGCGCTTCCAGGGGGACGGAACCCGCCAGCAGATCGGCCAATGCCCCGGCAGAAAAACTGCGGAACACCGGAAACAGCTCACAAACGCGCTCCACCAAGCCGTTCATCGCCGCGCCCCGGCCGCGCTGTGCAAACCGTACTGGTTCAACTTGCGGTACAGGGTGCGCTCACTGATTCCCAACACGTCGGCCACCGTGCGCCGGTGCCCCTGGTAGCGTTTGAGCAGTTCAGCGATATGCGCCGCCTCCAGCTCGCTGATCGAACCACCGCGCTCATCCAGCGCCCTCGCCAAGGCAGAAGCGGATGCCGTGCCGCGGGAAGCCGTGTGGCTTTCCAGGCTCAGCAGCCCCGGTGTCA
>JAGUYQ010000194.1 GCA_020061285.1 Betaproteobacteria bacterium | reverse complement strand
CGGATGCCGGAAATGCGCGCCTGCACTTCCTCGCCGTAGGCTTCGTCGAGGCGCTTGATGCGGTACAGTTCGCAGCGCTTGCGGGTGATGCCGGAGAAGCCGTAGATGGCGTAGCGGTCCCCCAGGGTTTCCAGGGCCTCGCACAGCAGCAGCAGGGATTCCCGCTCGGCGTCGTTGATCCAGCCCCGTGTGCTGCCGCTCATGTCCACCAGGAACATGGCCGCGATGTTGCGTTCCGCCCGGTGCATGTGCATGAACAGGCGTTCGCTCATTTCCCGTCCGTCGCGGGCGTCGGCCAGGGCTTCCACCAGGGCGTCGATGTCCACTTCGTCCCCCTGGAACTGCCGCTTCAGCAGCCGGTCCTCATCCCGCAGGGCCTCGAAGGTGCGGCGCAGGTGCTTGACCAGTCCGCCGTGCCTGGCGAGGGCCTCGGCAACAAAGCCGTCGCGGACCGGCGCCACCTCCTTTTCCCGCATCACGCACCAGTTCTTGCGGTAGTGTTGTCGGCCGTAGTCCCACTCCGGGTAGAGCACCGCCCCTTCCTCGTGATAGGTGCCCTGCCACACCTCGTCCGGGTCCCGGATTTGCTCCCGGTAGTCCTTCGGGTCGTACTCGCCGGGGCCGGCGGGGACCAGGTGCTCGGGGGGGATGCCGTCCAGGTCGAGGCGGATGGAGGTGAGCAGTTGGCGCACGTCCACCGGGGGCGGCAGGGGCTTGCCGTCGAGAACCAGTTCCAGTTGCGGCAGGCCGCCCCGTTCCTCGCCCTGCCGGACTTCGAAACGGGATGCCGTGGTGGTCTTTCCTTCCTGTCCGTGTTCCTTGGCCAGTTCGGCGAGGCGCACCCGGAGGAGTATCTTTTCCCGCTCCAGGCGGGCGGTCATGACCTGGGCCACGGCGTCCGGGCGCAGCTCACCCTGGTAGCAGAACGGAGCGGGCGGGGGGGCTGCATAGGCACGGGGGAGGAGGGCGAGGCTGTCCTCCACCGTGGCGTCGGGGCGGGACAAGGAAACGGCGAAGGCCTGCCATTCCGGTGGTAAATGATCGCCGGCCTCCAGCTTGAGACGCTGCATTTCCCGGTACAGGCCGGGCAGTTCCCGACCGATGCAAGCTTCCAGGCGTAGGGTTTCCAGGGCATGGAAGGCGCGCAGAGCCAGTTGCGGGTCGGCATAGGCGGCGAGGGCGCCGAAGTCTGCGCGGAAGGTGCCGAAGCGGGTCTGGGCCCAGAGCATGGCGGTCATGGCCTTGCACAGGGTGAAGTTCTGCTCCCGTTTCTGCATCCGCGCCACCACGGCGGGGAGGAAGAGGGTGCCGCTGTCGGTGTAGGGAACCTCCCCCCGTTCCAGTTTCAATTCCCGCCCCGCGAGCCCCCGCAGGAAGGTGAGGAGGATGCCGCTGACCTGCTCCAGCACTACACCGGCGGCCCGTTCGTGGCTTTGGTGGACGAAGCGCTCCACGTTCTGGATCACGCCGACTGCCTCCCGCAGGCCGGCCTTGTCGTAGGTATCCATGGCGTGGAGGGCCCAGGCCTCGATCAGGCTGCGGTCCATGTGGGCCAGCAGGCCGAGGGCTTGGCCGGCGAACTGGTAGGCGATCTGGATGTTGTTGGAGGCGATGCGGCGTACCCAGCCGAGGAGGAAGTCTTGCTCGTCCCGTGGCAGGGTGGCGATGGCGGTGGCTAGGTCGCCTACCTGGAGGAAGGTGAACTCCACCTCCAGCCATTTTTCCAGGGGTTGCTCGATTTGCCCGGCGGAGAGTGGAGAGAGGTCTGCCATGGGCTAGAAGAGGGAGGAGGAGAGCTCCTGTATCGCCGTCAGCATGTCGGGGTCGTCGGTGACGGCCTGGGCGATGGCGCTCTGGCAGGCGGAGACGGCGGGGACGCCGGCGGCGATGAGCTTGCCGGCATGGACCAGGAGGCGGGTGCTGGCTCCCTCCTCCAGGCCACTGCCCTTGAGATTGCGGGTCATGTGGGCGAAGCGCACCAGCTTGTCCGCCAGGCCGGCGTCCACCTTGGCTTCGTTGGCGACGATCTTGCGCTCCAGTTCCTGGGCCGGGTAGTCGAACTCCAGGGCGACGAAACGTTGCCGCGTGGATTGCTTGAGGTCCTTGAGGACGCTTTGGTAGCCGGGGTTGTAGGAAACGGCGAGGGCGAAATCGTCGCCGGCCCGCAGCAGGGTGCCGAGCTTTTCCATGGGCAGTTCCCGCCGATCGTCGGCCAGGGGGTGGATGACCACCAAGGTATCCTTGCGCGCCTCGACGATCTCGTCCAGGTAGCAGATGGCCCCGGCCCGCACGGCGCGGGTGAGGGGGCCGTCCACCCAGGTGGTTTCGCCGCCCTTGACCAGGAAACGGCCCACCAGATCGGAGGCGGTGAGGTCGTCGTGGCAGGAGACCGTGATCAGGGGCCGCTTGAGACGCCAGGCCATGTACTCCATGAAGCGGGTCTTGCCGCAGCCGGTAGGGCCTTTCAGCAGCACCGGCAACCCGTTGCGGTAGGCCGCCTCGAAAATGGCGATTTCGTCCCCGGTGGGCTCGTAGTAGGGCTCCACCGTGATGAAATGCTCTTCCGGGGCGAAGGTCTGGCTGTCCACGGCAGTTACCAAGGCGCTCAGTCGGCGCAGCGGTATTTGTCTTCCGGTTCCGGCGCGGGTTTGATGATGTCGTCCAGGGGGCCGAGCTTCTGCACGATTTCCTCCATCTTGGCTTCGCGCTCCTGCTTGCGGGCCAGGCGTTTTTCCATGGCGTCGACGCGGATGGGAATGGTCTGCTCGTCGAACATCACCTGGCGCAGGAAGCGGAAGGCGAACTGCATCAGTTCGATGTCGTCGCTGGCGATGGTCAGCTTCTCTTGCGCCGTGAGTTCGTAAACGTCGTGGAAGGAATCGCTGGCGACGAAGTCGCGGAAGCGGTCCTGGTCGTAGCAGGCCATGAAGAACAGTTGCAGGCTGCGCTTGGAGGGGGTGCCCACGGTGGGGCCGGAGGATTTTTTCTTCAGCACCAGTTGGCGCCAGCCGCGGCCCAGTTCGTCGTAAATGTCCACGCCCTGTTCCTTGCGGTAGTCCTCGATGGTGATAGGGCGGGGCTCGTCGTGGCCCTTGCAGTGGGCCTCTTTCACCATGGCGTAGGCGGCGGTGTCGGTGTATTCGTCCTGCTTGCGCATGGAGAGCAGGGCGATGGGATAGTAGCGGCAGGCGGTGGGGCGGTCCTCGTAGACCGAGCAGCCCTCGGGGGTCATGAATTGGCAGGCGGTGCCGTTTTCCACCGGCTTGAATTTCACCCCGGCGATGCTGTCCTTGTCCATCTCGTAGGGGATGGTATAGGCGTTGAGGAAGTCGCCGGAAGTCATTCCCAGGCGCTTTTTCAGGCGCAGGATGTCGTAGGGGGTGAGTGAGATGTCGATATTGCTGCAACAGGCGTTCCAGCAACTGATGCCCTTGCGGCACTGAAACCGGAAGGTGGCATTGCCTTCGAGCAGGGTGGGTTCCACCGGCAAGCGCTGGAAAGGGAATTCGCTGATGTCGATTTGTACGTCTGCCATTTTTCTACCTCATGGATGGGCTTCCCGCGAGGGGGAAAGCCGATAATTTTACTCTTTTACGCCGTGGCCGTCGTGTTGCGGCGGCCAAAAAAAACCGGGCGCCGCAGCGCCCGGTTTCAAGCCTCGTTGAGACTGCCGGCTTAGTGGCTGGCAGGCTTGAACAGCTTGGACTTGTCAACCAAGTCAACGTGGGCGCGCTTGAAGCAGGTCCACTTCTTGGTGGTCTTGTCGTAGATGGAGTTCACGAAGCACTTCCAGTTTTCCTCGTCCACGAAGTTCTTGTCCATCCGGTAGTAGAAGCCGGGGTAGCGGCTTTCTTCGCGGAATTGGATGTGCTTCATGTGGGCTTCGGCCGTCAGGATGCGGTGGTAGTTTTCCCAGGCGCGCAGCAGCTCGTGCAGGTCCTTGGCGCGCATCTTTTCGGCGTCTTCCTTGAGCATGCCCAGCTTCTCTTCGGCCACGGCGAGCATCTTGTCGTTGGTGGTGTAGTAGGTGGCAACACCGGCAACGTACTCGTCCATGATCTTCTGGAGGCGGAACTGCAGCATCTTCGGCGTGATGTAGTTGGGGTTCACGTCGATGGCGGTGGTGTAGTCCTTGTGCTCCAGGAAGTTGCGCACGGGCTTGTAGATCTCTTCCACCAGTTGCTCGGCGGGGGTGTCGAGTTCCACCTTCAGGTCCTTGTTGTCCAGGCAGTACTTCACCATCGACTTGGCGGCCATGCGGCCTTCGGCGTGGGAACCGGAGGAGAACTTGTGGCCGGAGGCGCCAACGCCGTCACCGGCGGTGAACAGGCCGCTGACGGTGGTCATGCCACGGTAGCCCCAGTTCCAGCCCTTGGGCAGGTGGTCGGGCACGCCAGGCAGCGCTTCGTCGGTCGGCGCGCCGACATCTTCCGGGCCGGAGGCCCAGATGCCGCAGCAGCCGGAGTGGGAACCCAGGAGGTAGGGCTCGGTGGGCATCAGTTCGGAGTTCTTCTTCTCCGGTTCGATGTTCTCACCCACCCAGATACCGCACTGGCCGACGCACATGTCGAGGAAGTCTTCCCAGGCTTCCGCTTCCAGGTGCTTCACTTCGCGGGGGGTCAGGGTTTCACGCAGCTTGCCGAGGGCGGTCACGGTGTCCATGTAAATGGGGCCGCGGCCTTCCTTCATTTCCTTCAGCATCAGGTGGTTACGCAGGCAGGAAGCGGGAACGGCAGCCTGGCCATAGGGCGGGTAGTCGTTCAGCATTTCCTTGTTCTTCTGCATGTACACTTCGCCGTTGGCGTTGGTGGCCTGGGCCTTGAACAGCAGGAACCAGGCACCCACGGGACCGTAGCCGTCCTTGAAGCGGGCGGGCACGAAGCGGTTTTCCATCATGGTCAGCTCGGCACCGGCCTCGGCGGCCATGGTGTAGGTGGAACCGGCGTTCCATACCGGGTACCAGGCACGGCCTTGACCTTCGCCCACGGAGCGGGGACGGAACAGGTTCACGCAGCCACCGGCGGCCAGCAGGATGGCCTTGGCCTTGTACACCACGACTTTGTGGTCGCGGGTG
>JAGUYQ010000154.1 GCA_020061285.1 Betaproteobacteria bacterium | reverse complement strand
CTGAAGAAGGCCGGGGCGGTGAGTGGCGAACCCGATGCCGCCCTGCTGCAGGAAGCCGCCGAGAAGGCCCTGGCCGAGGCGGTCAACCGCCTTGCTCCCGAGGTGGAATCCCTGGTGGACAATCGCGGCTATACTGAAGCCTTGACCCGGCTGGCCGGGGTGCGGACCGAAGTGAATGCCTTCTTCGACCAGGTGATGGTGATGGCGGAGGAAGCGTCGGTGCGCAACAATCGTCTCGCCCTGCTGGCGAAGCTGGGGGCGATGATGAACGGCGTGGCCGATATTTCCAAGCTGGCTGCTTGAGGGGAAGGATTTACAGGATGTTTTCCACTTGTCATCATGTCGGCCATGCCTAGCTCCGCCGATCCCTCCCGCCCCCTCAAGCTCGTCATTCTCGACCGCGACGGCGTGGTCAACTTCGACAGCGACCAGTACATCAAGTCGCCCGGCGAATGGAAGCCCATTCCCGGCAGCCTGGAGGCCATCGCCCGCCTCAACCAGGCCGGCTACCGGGTGGTGCTGGCCACCAACCAGTCGGGCCTGGGGCGGGGGCTGTTCGACATGGCGACCCTCAACGCCATCCACGACAAGATGCACAAGCTGCTGGCCCAGCACGGGGCGCGCATCGACGCGCTGTTCTTCTGTCCCCACGCCGCCGACGCCAACTGCGGCTGCCGCAAGCCCAAGCCGGGCATGTTCGAGGAGATCGCCCACCGCTTCAACTTGCCCAACCTGGAGGGGGTGCCGGCCATCGGCGATTCCCTGCGGGACCTGCTGGCCGCCGTGGAGCTGGGTGCCCAGCCTATCCTGGTGCGCTCCGGCAAGGGCGAGCGCACCATCGCCGCCGGCGGTCTGCCGCCCGATACCCTGATTTTCGCCGACCTGGCGGAAGCTGTTGACCACTTGACCGCCAAGGCTGCATGATTCTTCTGCGCTCCCTCCTCTTCGTCCTCGGTCAGGCCCTGTTGACGCCGATTTTCGGCGTCATCGGCTTCCTGGTCCTGCCCTTCGACCTGCTTACCCGCTA
Source organism: Betaproteobacteria bacterium (assembly GCA_020061285.1). The sequence goes on along the minus strand of JAGUYQ010000154.1, from coordinate 2,335 downwards.
CCGGGTGATTTCCCTCTGGGCCAAGACGGTGGAAAGCTGGCTGCGGCTCACCTGCGGCCTGCGCTATCGGGTCCTGGGGGCGGAGAATATCCCGGCCCGCCCGGCGGTCTATCTGTCCAAGCACCAGTCGGCCTGGGAAACCATCGCCTTCCAGAAAATCCTGCCGCCCCACGTCTGGGTGCTGAAGCGGGAACTGCTGCGGATCCCCTTCTTCGGCTGGGGGCTGGCGGTGCTGAAACCCGTCGCCATCGACCGCGCCGCCGGCAAGAAGGCCCTCAAGCAGGTGGTGGAGCAGGGCCGCGCACGGCTGGCCGATGGCATGTCGGTGCTGGTGTTCCCCGAGGGTACCCGCATGAAGCCCGGCCAGAAGGGCCACTACCACATCGGCGGCGCTTGGCTCGGCGCCCAGAGCGGCACGGTGGTGGTGCCCATCGCCCACAACGCCGGCGAATACTGGCCCAAGAATTCCTTTCTCAAGCGGCGGGGCGTGATCACCGTCAGCATCGGCGAGCCCATCGATCCCACCGGCATGAAGGCCGACGAACTCAACCGCCGGGTGGAGACGTGGATCGAGGGCGAAATGGCCCGTCTCGACGAGGCCCGCTGAGGTGGGCCGGTTCGGCGAACGCTTTCTAGAGGCGGAAACCCGAACCATCCGGCTGGCGGGGGAGAACGTGCCCTACCTGCTGAAACGCAGCCCCCGCCGCGCCACCGTGGGCCTCAAGGTGGACGGCAAGGGCCTCACCGTCAGCGCACCCCTGCGCGCGCCCCAATCCTTTCTCGACCAAGTGCTTACCGATCGCGCTGCCTGGCTGCTGGCCAAGCTGCGGGAGTGGCGCGAGCGTCAGCCCTTGCCCATGGCGTGGCTGGAGGGGGAAATCCTGTTCTACCTCGGCGGCCAGTTGCGCCTCGCCATTCAGCAGGGAGCTTCCCGCAAGGCGGTGGTCCTGGACGGCGACGACCTGAGGGTCACCCTGCCGCCGGGGGCCGATGCCGTGGAAATCCGCCGCCGGGTGCAGCAGTGGTATCGGAAGGAGGCGGCCAAGGTCATGGCCCAGCGGGTGGCCCATTACGCCGGCCGCATGGGGCTGGCGCCGCCGAAATTGGCCCTCTCGGGAGCCCGTACCCGCTGGGGGAGCTGCAATTCCCGCGGCGACATCCGCCTCAACTGGCGTCTGGTCCAGGCCCCCATCAGCCAGATCGACTACGTGGTGGTCCACGAACTGGCCCACATCCGCGAACTTAACCATTCCCCCCGTTTCTGGTCTATCGTGGAGGAATTCCTGCCCCACTACGAGGCCGCCCACCGGGCCCTGAAGCGGGATGGGGAACGCTACCACCGATTGTAAGGAGAAAACCATGCGCATACTGCACACCATGATCCGCGTCGGCGATCTGGAGAAATCCCTCGCTTTCTACACCGACGTGCTCGGCATGCAACTGCTGCGCCGCAAGGATTACCCGGATGGCAAGTACACCCTGGCCTTCGTCGGCTACGGCCCGGAGTCCGACGGCGCGGTGCTGGAACTGACCTATAACTGGGGGGTGGAGAAATACGACCTGGGCGGCGGCTACGGCCACGTGGCCATCGCCGTGGACGATATCCAGCGGGCCTGTGCCGATGTGGCGGCCAAGGGCGGCAAGGTGGTGTACGGCCCTGCCGTGCATGGGGGAAGCACGTGGATCGCTTTCGTCGAGGACCCGGATGGGTACAAGATTGAGTTTATCGAACGTCCGTAGGCGAAAGCTATTTCGCGAGTCGGTTGGCGATTGCCACGAATTCCTGCACCCCCAGTGCTTCCGCGCGCAGCCCCGCATCCATCCCCAGGGCTTCCCAGTCCTCGGCGCTGACGTGATCCCTCAAGGTATTGCGCAGGGTCTTGCGCCGCTGGCCGAAGGCGGCGGTGACGATGCGTCCCAGCAGGGCCTCGTCCTTGGCCGGATAGGGCCGTTCGGCGTGGGGCGCCATGCGGACGATGGCGGAATCCACCTTGGGGGCGGGGCGGAAGGCGCCGGGGGGGACGATGAACAGTTTGGCCATGGCGAAGCGGTATTGCAGCATCACGGACAGCCGGCCGTATTCGGCGCTGGCGGGCCCGGCCACCATGCGCTCCACCACTTCCTTTTGCAGCATGAAGTGCATGTCCTCCACTTTGTCGGCGAAGGCTGCCAAGTGGAACAGGATGGGGGTGGAGATGTTGTAGGGCAGGTTGCCGACGACGCGGATTTTTTCCCCCAGGCTGCCGAAGTCGAACTTGAGGGCGTCGCCTTCGTGGATGGTGAGGCGGTCGGCGGGGTAGTTCTGCTTCAGGCGGGCGATCAGGTCCCGGTCGAT
>JAGUYQ010000074.1 GCA_020061285.1 Betaproteobacteria bacterium | reverse complement strand
GGTGGATGGCGCGGGCGTAGGCGTTGCTGTTGATGGTGGTGGGGGTGCCGATGACGCCGACGCGCCTTTTTTCCGACACGGCCACGGCCCCCAGGGCGCCGGCGTCGATCACGTCCAGCACCGGCACCGGGGAAAGATCCTTCACCACCTGGGAGGCCACCGCCGCCATGGTATTGCAGGCGATAATCAGCAGCTTGACCTGTTTGGCGAGGAGAAACTCGGCGATCTGGGTGGTGAAATGGGAGATGGTTTCCACCGACTTCACACCATAGGGAACCCGCGCGGTATCGCCGAAATAGACGATATTCTCGAAGGGCAGGCGCTCCATCAGGGCGCGCACCACGGTGAGGCCGCCGACGCCGGAGTCGAAGACGCCGATGGGGTTTTCGGGATGGGTTTGCATGGGCGGAAGGAAAAGGAAAAGCATGATTTTCCTACATCGGCGGCTTCCCGAATAGGGGTTTCTCCGCCTTTACACGCCAAAAGGGCGCGGCGCATAATGGCCTCACGCCATGCCGGGTCGGGCGCGGCTCGGCACGCTAAGCCGCTTGCCGATAACAACCATAATGCGAAACTATAAACAGGCTTTTATGATCGCCTTCAACCGAATAATGAACGAGCTCCCCCGCGACGAGCTCTTTTGGCTGTTCACCCCCTTCAAGCACATGGCTCTGCTCGCCACCCGCCGGGCGGCGATGGTCATTTCCCGTGTGCGCTTGGTGGCGGCGATGTTCGCCGTGCTCACGCCCCTGTGGATCGGGGTCGATCTGCTCGTCTTTCCCTGGCCCCTGTGGGGCGAATTGGCAATGGGCCGTGTCGCCGTCAGCGTGGCTTTCGGGGTGTTGGCCCTGGCTTACCGAAGTTCCAACCGCATGCACGACGCCTACGTGGCCTTGGCGGTGATGTTCGCCATTCCTACCCTGTTTTTCGCTTTTTCCTATCAACTGCTGGCGGGCTATCACCTGGACGGCTTGGCGGGGGCGGTGTCGGCGGGCTACGCTTTCCTGCCCTTCGTCATGGTGGCCGGGTTGAGCGTCTTTCCGCTCACGGCCTTGGAGGGCGTCCTGTTCGCCTCGCCGGTGCTGCTGGTGGAAGTGGCGGTGGCCGCCCTCAACTGGGACATGATCGAACCCAATGCCTTTTTCGGCTCTTTCTGGCTGCTGCTGCTGATCGCCACGGTGGCGACCCTCTCCGGCATGAGCCAGTTGGGCTTCATGATCGCCCTGGTGCGCCAAGCGATACGAGACTCCCTTACCGGCTGCTTTTCCCGTTCTTCCGGCGAAGAGTTGCTGGAAATCCAATACATCATTTCGGTGCGCAGCCAGTCTCCCCTCTCCGTGGCCTTCATCGACCTGGACGACTTCAAGTCGGTGAACGACGGCTATGGCCACGAGGCCGGCGATCAGGTGCTGACCACCGCGGTCGAGAGCATCCGGGCCAATCTGCGCACCGGCGACATGCTGGCCCGCTGGGGAGGGGAGGAGTTCATCCTGATTTTTCCCAATACCTTCGCCTCGGATGCCGTGCAGGCTATTGAACGTCTGCGCCAACTCGGCTTCGGCCAGCGCCCCGACGGCCGACCGGTGACGGCAAGCATCGGCGTGGCCGAGCGTTCCGAGGACAAGACATCCGACTGCAAGAAACTGGTGGATATCGCCGACCACCGCATGTACCTGGCCAAGCAGGCCGGCAAGGACCGGGTGGTTTTTCAAGGCTGACGGGGTATCCCCGGTTTTTCCGCGGGCAATTCCCTATTTAAAAGCTCGGTTATTGCCCCTGCTTGCTAAGCGAGCTAGGATTCAAGAAAACCCAAGAATAATCCTTCGGGCAGAGCGGAAAGGCGGCAGGATATGAAGCGCTCCAGATGGTTGCTGGGCTTGATCGGGACAATGCTTTTCAACGTGGTCGCGGCGGGAGGGATGCAGCCCCTGGTGGTCAGCGTGCCCGGCCCCCGTAACATCTCCTATCTGCCCATCGACCTGATTCCGAAAATCGGCGCCGACCGGGAGGAGGGCTATCAACTCAAGCTGCTGCATACCGGCGGTGGGGCGGTGGCCCTCAACAACCTGGTGACCCGCAACGCCGATTTCGCCGTGGCGGGGGTGCCCGCCGCCATGTCCCTGCGGGCCAACGGCGGCGACGTGGTGGTGGTGGCGCCGGTGGACGACGCGCCCCTGTTCGTGCTGATGGTGCGCGCCGACCTCAAGGACAAGGTGAAGAAAATCGCCGATCTCAAGGGCAAGGTGATCGGCGTCAATACCAGCACCAAGAACAGCAAGACCACTTCCCAGCAGTTGGCGGAACTGCTGCTCCGTTCCGGCGGGGTTTCCCTCGACTCGGTGCGCATCGTTCCGGCGGGGCAAAGCTGGGTGGAACAGTCTTCCCTGATGCTGACCGGCATGGCGGACGCGGTGATGGGCGACGAGCCCTTCGCTTCCCGCCTGCTGGCGGAAAAGCGCGTGTTCTTCCTCGCCAACCTGGCCGAGCCGGAAACGGTGAATGGCATACGCGGCGCCAATTTTCTCCATGCGGCGGTGGAGACCCGCAGCGATCTCATCCACGCCGAGCCGCAAAAGGTGGAGAAAATGGTGCGCATGCTGCGTAAGACCCTGCAATGGATGGCGCAGCATGCCCCGGAGGAGATCGTG
>JAGUYQ010000270.1 GCA_020061285.1 Betaproteobacteria bacterium | reverse complement strand
GGAAGCCGTTGATGACGGCGAAGCCGAGGAGGGCCTGGTTGATTTCGTCCATGGCCTTCTTGGTTTCGCTGTATTTGCGCTGGTCAACCTGGGCGCCGAGGGGCATGAGCATCCCGGCCAGGAGCAGGCCGATGATGAGCAGCACGATGGCCATTTCCACCAGGGTGAAGCCGTGCATGGGGCGGTCGGGTTTCCTGTTCGTTCGCATCGGTATTTTTCCGGTTGCTGTCACCTAAGATTGGCCTTCATCCCCTGGATGACCAGGCTTTGGCTGACCCCGCCCTGGCCCTGGGTGAAACCGAAGCGGAAGTTCTTGAAGGCCTCGCCCAGGTCCACGCGGGGGTAGGGGGATTGGCCCATGATGTCGTATATCTTGACCGTATCCGACATGACGGCGGTATTGGCCGGGTTGGTGCCGAAAATGGGTCCGCCGTACTTCCACTGGACCTTGCCGCCGCCGCTGCCGTCGTTGGTGGTGCCGGAATATTTCCAGTTCGGTTCGCTGGTGTCGCTGGTGCCGGCGCTGGTGACGTACCACCAGTCGTTGAAGGCGGTGAAGTTGGTGGGGAAGGTGATGTCGTTGTCCGCGTAATGGGTGACCGGGGTCCAGGTGACGGCGCCGGTATCCTGCCAGGTGATGGTGCCGTCCGTGACTGTCAGCCCGCTGGAGGGCTTGGTTCCCCCCGCCGGCCAGGTAGGCTGGAAGGCGCCGCTGGTGCCGGCATTGGTGGCGATGTAGTCACGATTGCCGGCGCTGACGCAGTCGTTCTTGGCGTAGGCGGTGGAAGCGCTCCAGGCCGCCGGCCGGGTATAGGTGGGGTCGAAATCCTGGCTGGTGTTCTGCATCTTGCCGATCAGGCAGGGATTGGTCAGCAGGTTGAAGTTATAGTCGCCGCGGCCCCGGTTGTTGTAGGTGCCGTTGTTCTCGGCAACGATCCACACCTTGGTGGTGTAGTTGCGGTAGGTGCCGTTGGCATTGGAAAGCTGCCCGCTGCGGCTGATGTCCACCCGCACGTGGTGGATGCGGCCGACGGATGAGAGGGAGTCGATTTGCGTCGGCGGCTGGCTGATGGGGTCGTAGTAGGGCAGTTTCAGGGTATTGTTCGAGGCATCGTGGTAGTTGTCCTCGAAATCCTCACGGCGGCTGGGGTTGATGTTGGACGAGTAATTTGCCTGGCTGTTTCCCCAGTAGATGATGGCGGAGTGGGAATAACTGGGGTCGTTGCGCCCGGAGTAATAAATCTTGCGGGAAGCCTCTACCCAGTTGGGGCCGCCGCTGTTGCGGTAGGTGTCGAATTCGATGCCGATTTTCGGGTAATAGACCGGCGGGGTGGGCAAAAAACCCATGTCCTGCCAGCGGGTGCCGCCGTCGGCGACGGTGCCGTAGTTGGTCGGCCAGGCGGGCTGGGAGGCGCCGCTGGTGCCGGCCTGGGTGGTCTGGTAGAAGCGGCCGTTGGGCGGGGTGGGCGTGACGTAGATATATTTGTAGTTGTAATAGGTTTTGGCGGCCCAGGCGGGCATGGGAATGGGGCCCATGTCCCACCAGTAGGAAACGCTGTTGTCGTTCACCGAGCTGTAATCGGTGGGCCAGGAGGGGGCGGATGCCCCGCTGGTGCCGGAGTCACCGCTCATGTAGATGCGAGTGCTGCCGGGGGTGGGCTTGATGAAGGTGTTCTGCCGGTATTGGGTGTTGGCGGCCCAGGTGATGACCGGTGGGTAGGTGGCGAAATTCCACGGCAAGCTCGGCTGGGCGCAGAGGTTGACCCCCGAGTAGCCGAGGTCCTCGCCGCCCTGGCCGCAATTGGTGGTGGAATTGCGGTCGGCGTCGATGACGGCGAAGGTGAAACCGTCGCCGGGGTCGTTGACCACGAAGCTGAAATAGACGCTGACGCCGTTGCCGAAGGCGAGGGAGTTGTTGTACCAGACGCAGGCGTAGAGTTGGCAAGAGTCGGTATTGCCGGCGTCGTAATGGGTATTGCCCAGGGTGATGGCGCCGGTGGTGGTATCGATGGAAACCTGTGAGGCGGTGGAGGGTGTGGTGGTGGTGAAGTTTGACGAAGTCGAGTTGTTGGTGGTGCCGCCCACGGTGCCGAACACCAGCCCTCCCGTGGTGTTGGTGCAGGCGGGGTTGGGGCTGGAGGGGGTGTAGGGGGAGGTGTCGCCGGAGCGGCGGTACAGCTTTTCCAGGGTGTTCAAGGCGGTGAAGGCCGTGTCCAGGTTGTTGTTCTCGGTAGTGGCGAGGTAGTCGGACACCAGCCGCGGCAGCTTGGTGGGACGGGCGGTGGCGCCGTCGTAGCCGCGGGGGGTGAAGAACAGGGAGCGTGCCGTACTGGCGCCGTCCACGGAGAGGCAGCCGCCCGCGCCGCAGCTTCCGCTGCCGCCGACAACGAAGCCGCTGCCCGGCGTGTAGTACAGCACCCGGTCCCAGCGGTTGTCGAGGAACCATTGGGGCAAGGCTTGCTGCACCCCCGCCGTGGCCGCGTCGAAGTCCGAGGTCCATTCGGGGAAAGAAGCGGCGGCGCCGTTGGGCTTGGGCGTGTAGGGGAAGCGTCCCTGGGTCCGGGCGGCATCGCTGGGACAGGTGCCGGTATAGCAGGCATCGGAAAAGAAATTGACCGGATAGGGGTAGAAGCCGCAGAAATTGTAGAACTTGGCCAAGCCGTTGCCTGCCTCGGTGGCGACCCGTTTCTCCACGGCGGCCATCAGTTCGTCGATGGTGACGTACAGGACCTTGTCGTTGAAGGTGCCAGATTGGCTGCCGACGATGAAATCGTTGTCCATGTCGGCGTTGCTGTAGGCGCCGGGCACGCAGGGGGCGGCGCAGCCGGCGGGGACTGTGACGCTGTCCAAATAGGCGGAAGGTCCCGCGAGGTTCGGCGAGGTGGGGCGATTCTGGCCTGCCAGGGGGGCGCCGGGGATGATGAGAACCACGGCGACGCGATTGGAAATGACGTTGCCGTTGGCGTCCCGCACCGTCAGCCAGGGGTGGGTCATCTGGCTGGTGGAGGCGCAGGCCTGGGCATAGGAATTACCGGCGAAAGCGGGGGTGGGCAGGGTGGTGGCGTCGGAATTGAGGACGGTGAGACAGAGGGGGTCCACCAGGTTGGCGGAGACGGCGTACCAGGGCATGATGCCGGTGGGGTCGTTTTCAGACGCGCCCTGGATGGTCATCCCCAGGTCGGACCAGGGCAAGCGCCCGAGGCAGCGCAGGTTGGACCCGTTTGCCGGCCCGCCACCTATCAGGGGCAGGCCATTGGCCTTGGTAACGTCGAGACACCCCCCGTCGGCATGACCGTCGTAGTTGCCCGGACCCTCGGAGGCGGCGTCGGGGCGGGGCAAGTCTCCCGGCCGCTGTCCACCGGCGGTGGGGCTGACGGCATAGCCGATCAGGGCGTCCTTGGCTTGGGCCAACAGGGTGGCGGAGGCCTCGTCCACTTCCAGCTTGCCCGAGTTCCTCACCAAATAGCCCACGAACAGCGCCGCCGCCAAGCCGAGAGCGACTAGCAGCACGAACAGCGCCGCGCCGCGTTGGGCAGCGGGTAGCCGTTTATTCCGCAGGTTTTGAAGGGCTGTCATAAGCATCCCGTACTTTGCCGGAAGTGGCGTCGAGGGTTTGGCCGACTTGCAGTTCCACGTCACGGCCGCTGGCGGGCAGGCGAAGCTGCACTTTTCCTCCCGGCCCCTGGCGGCGGGTGATGGCGATGTCGGCGGGAGGCCGGTTCTCGTGGCTGGGAACGCCGTTCAGCCACACCGTGCTCTTGCCGCTGCTGCGCACGACCAGGCCATCGACACTGAGCTTCTCGCCGCCGGTAAGCATGCCGGCATCCCTGTTGCGCTGGGCGTTCATCATGGTTCTTTCCTGGGGGGAGTAGAACAGGCGCCCCAGGCCGTCATCCGCCGCGAGGGGGGCGGAGGAGGCCAGGCATGGGAAGAGCAGCAAGGTCGCTATCGCAAAGGAGCGGAGGGTCATCGGTAGCCTCCTGGCGAGGAGGGGGATTCGAGGGAAATCCAGTCGAGCCGGCATTCCGCCGACAGGTTTTCCTTCAGGGCGGGCGCGGTGTTCAGTTCGTCTCGGCGGGTGAGTTCGCAGCGGTTGACGGTGGCCATGCCCTTGAGGCCGTCCCTCACGTCCTGGAGCAAATCGGCCAGGTCCCCTTCGTGCAGCAGGGAGAGGCGCAGGGAGACCGGCATGGCGGCTATTTTCAGGTTCCCCGTGGCGGGGATGGAGGCAATGGCATAGGGGCGGGGGGAGTCGATGCCGTATTCGATGGGGTAAAGCAAACGCTTGCCGCGCACGGTGCCGAGAATGTCGATGAGTTCGAAGCGTTGCGCCTCGCCGATGAGGCCCTCCTCAACCAGGCGCTGGTAACGGGGGAGGTATTGCCGGATTTCCTGCTGCTCGGTCAGGGCGATTTGACGGTCGTTGCGGCCTGCGGCGAGCTTTTGCTGGGTAGCCGTCAAACGGGCTTCCGCCCCGTCCCGCATCTTGCCGCTGCCGTAGTACAAGCCGAGGCCCGTGCCGATGCTGAGGGTCAGCAGCAGCAGCGGGATGCGCAGGCGCTTGAGGTTTTCCTTGTCGGCGGGAGTAAGATTGAAGCCGTTCATGGGGTCCCCGGAAGATAAACCAGCTTCAGGATAAAGGAGGCGGAGGCCGTGCCGCCGGCATCCGTGGTGCCGCGAATCTGGCTCTGGGAAGCGGACTCCAGCGGCAGCGAGACGGGCGTGGCCTTGACGCCGGGAATGCCGTTCAAGGCGGTTGCCAAGGATTCCACGGCGGTAACGGCGCTGCGGTTGCTGGTAAAGGGTTTGACCTCTCCTTCCAGCAGGACGACCTGGTAGAGGGAGTCCGCCACCGGGACGGTTTGGGCTGGCACCGGCGCGGGACCACGGCCGCCGTTGTCCTGCGCGGCTTCCGGGTTGGGGGTCACCCACCATTGGACCCGGTTGATTTGGATATAGGGCTGGCTGGCCAGGGCTTGGCCGATCAGGGACAGCATGGGCTTCGGCGAGCGGAAATGGCCGAGGATGAAATCGCCGGCCTCCACCGCCGCCCTCATGGTGTCCGGCGAGGCGGGAAGGGGGGGGAAGGTGCCGCGGATGGCCCGCGTTTCTTCTTCCACGGCCTTGGCCTGAGCGGCGACGGTATCGGTCTGCTGGTCGAGGTCCAGCATCGAGCCCAGGTTGTAGAGGGCGGACAGGACGCCCACGGCCACCAGGGCGATGCCCGAGGAGCGCATGATACGGGCGGCGAAGTTGAACCGCCAGTAGTAGGTTTCGTGCCGCTGGGCGTAGGGGTTGGCAATCCGCTGCTGGGCCAGGTGTTGCAGGAACAACGCCTCGGCGGCAGGGTGCTGGGGGGGAAGGCGGTATTTGAGCCTGCGGCCCGCTTCCGCCAAGTTATGCAGGGTGAAGTGGCGCAGGGGAGTGGCGACACACT
>JAGUYQ010000009.1 GCA_020061285.1 Betaproteobacteria bacterium | reverse complement strand
CCTGTTCGGCGTTCCCCGGCGCTCGAAATCGGAAAACCTGTTTGAAAATGCGCGGGTGGGATTCGCCGTCGCAAGCAGCGTGCTGCTCCTGAGGCATGGCCGGCGGGATATTTCCCTGACTTTCAAGCTGGCTTCCCACGGGCAGGAAGATGGGCCGGCATCTTTCGCGGACAAGTTGAGTCAAATACTGGCGACGACCAAGGCGGATGCTTTCTTCAAGGCATTCCGCCATATGTTCACGGTTTCCCTCACGGGGGAAACCGGTTGGCTTGAGGTGGAGGAGTACCTGCCCTTAAGCCAGATCGTCGATCCGGACGGCTGCGAAGACAACAGCTTCAAGATTCAGCTTCGGCTTTCCGACGGCGCCGCCGCAGTCGTGCCTTACTCGCCGGAGAAACACGGCGAGAATTTCGACACCGACCTGCCCATCATCAAGTTCACCATCAATCCGGACGGTTACCTCTATCCCTATAGTCTTCTGTGCGAATTGGTGGTCAAGGAAATACTGATCGAGGTTGATGTCCGGGGGAGTACGAATGTCCAGCTCTATAACCAGTTCGGGCCATTGAACGCCAACGTGCAGTTCAACCCTTTCGGGCCCGCGCCCGCCCTCGGCGATTATTTCGTCATCGGCAATTATGAGGCGGCCATCAAGAAGCTGGTCGCCTTCGAGGTGGATGTGGAATGGGGGGGGCTGCCGCAGGAGCCGAACGGTTTCGTGGAATATTATCGGGCGTACCCCACGACCATCGATAATTCGACATTCAAGTCCTCCCTTTCCGTATTGCGGGATCGCAAATGGATGCCCATGGGGGAAAGCGAACAGCCGCAAGTGGAACTGTTTGAATCCGAAAATGAGAACGGCACCGGGAAAGTAGGCAAGAAAAGCCGCTTTTCCTTTCAGGGGCTGTGCAAGAGCTTGAGACCGTTGGAGAACGTCGCCGAAGCGCAATATGGGTACGGGACCTTGGCCAAGGAGGGGTTCTTCAAGCTTACGCTGGCGGCGCCCATTTATGCCTTCGGCCACAAGGATTATCCCCTGATCCTGTCAAAGGTGATGATCGAGAATGCCAGGCTGAAGAAATTCTGGCTTATCAAGCTGCTCTCCCGGACATTACCCCCCAAGCCGTTGCCCAACCCGCCCTATACGCCGTTGATCAAGGCCGTTTCGATCAATTACCGGGCGGTCAGCCAGATCAGCCTGGAGCGTGTCGTCTCGGCGGAAGAAGGGCGGCTCAAGGATAGACTATTCCATCTCCACCCCCTTGGCCTGGAGAGTTTGTCGCCCAAGGATTACGGCCATATCCACCTGGTTCCCCGCTATGAAACGGATGGGAATCTATTCATCGGTATCTCGGCGAGCAAGTTGCCTGGGCTCCTGACGCTCTTTTTCCATTTGCGCGAGGACTCGCAGCCGGAGGCCAGTGCCAAGTCGTTCGAGTTCAGTTGGTATTACCTGGCGTCAAACCGGTGGAAGCCGTTCAAGAAGTCCCAAGTGGTGTCGGACACGACCAATGGTTTCCTGTCGTCCGGTATCGTGACGCTGGATATCCCGGACGACATCAACCGGGACAACACCGTTTTGCCCGGACATCTTTACTGGCTCAGGGTGTCGGCGGACGATACCTGCCTGGACACGCTATGCAGCCTTTACGGCGTGCATGCCCAGGCGCTCAAGGCAAGTTGGCTGCGGCAGGCCGGTAATGGCCTGTCCCATCTGGCCCGGAAACTGCCGGCGGGCAGCATAAAGGAGGCCCGGTTTTCGATCCCGGGAATAGGCGGCATCAGCCAGATCATGGACGCCTTCGGCGGCGAGCCGCCGGAGAACGACAGGCAGTGGACGGTCCGGGTAAGCGAGCGCCTGCGGCACAAGAACCGGGCGATCACCCCCAGGGATTACGAAAGCCTCATCCTGCAGCGCTTCCCCGAGATTTACAAGGTCAAGTGCTTTTCCTGCATGACGGATGACGAGGAGCATTGGCACCGGTCCACGCCGGGCCACCTGTTGATCGTATTGATCCCTTATCTGAAGGAATCCGCCTCGTCGAACCTGCGGCCCATGGTCAATGCGCTGTTGTTGAGGGATGTCCAGCAATTCGTCGGCGGGCTGTCGTCCACCTTCGTGAAATTCACGGTCAGGAACCCGGCTTACGAACAGATACAGGTTCGCTGCAAGGTGAAGCTCAAGCCGGGCATCGGCCGGGGTTTGCACCTGAAGAACCTGAACCAGGAAATCGTGAATTATTTTTCGCCGTGGAGCAGCCGGGGGATCGAGGCCAAGTTCGGCTGGCGGATGCGGTGCAATGACGTCCAGGCCCATATCCAGGGGCTCAACTACGTCGAAACCGTTTCCGGGCTTTCCATGCTGCGGGTCGTTGAGAGCGATGACCGCCGGCATCATCGCCTTACCGACACCGCCAGGGACATGGTGACCGAAATCCGCCCCCTTCATCCCTGGAGTATTGCCATACCGTTTAGCAGCCACCTGATCGAGGTCGAGGACGAGGGCGGTTACTGGCCGATCGAAACAACAGGGGTCGATAATCTGGCGATTGGGAGCACGTTTATTCTATCCGGGGAGCATCAATGACAAAACGCAACAGGAGAACGCTGTCCGAGTATTTCGCCCACGGACAATTGCCCAGACAGGAAGCGTTCGGCGACCTCATCGATTCGATGGTGAACATCGTCGACGACGGTTTCGACAAGAGCCCCCAGGACGGGATGAAGGTCGCCCAACTGGAAAACAGCAGCAAGCTGATCAGCTTCTATGACGAAATTACCGTGAAGGCCCCGATTTGGTCCATCGCCTTCTCGATACCGGAATATGGCGGAGAGACGAAAAGCAATAAGAACTTGAGTTTCTCTTACGGCAATGCAAAGACCACGGGAATGACCCTGGCGAGTGTGCCGGGAGAGGGGGGGGAGGAGACCGACGGGGAAAAAATCAAGGTCGGCATCAACAACAACAATCCCCAGCACGAAATGGATGTCGCCGGCGTCATCGCCGCGGACGGCAGGATCGGCAGGGAGGGGCGTCAGGAGAACAAAGTCCGCGCCGATGGAGAGTGGCACCCGATCATCACCGGGCTCGACGGTTGCCACGCATTCGAGATCATGGCCGGCGTCGGGAAGCCGCGCAGCGGGAGGTATGCGCTGCTGCACGCTTTTGCCCTGAGTACCTTCAATTCCAAGAAAGGCAACATCACCTATCACCAGGCGCACTTT
>JAGUYQ010000307.1 GCA_020061285.1 Betaproteobacteria bacterium | reverse complement strand
TTTTCCCATGAGCGCGGGGATTACTTGTCCGCGCCTTCGATTTTCGCCTGCTTGCGCAAATCGGCGATGGCATTCTGGATTTCCTGCTGCTCCAGGCGCTGACGCAAGGCCTCCTTCACGCTGTCGAAAGCGGGGGATTTGAGGGGGCGAATGTCCTCCACCTTGATGATGTGCCAGCCGTACTGGGTTTGCACCGGCTCGCTGATTTCGCCTTTCTTCAGGCTCGCCAGGGCGTTGCCGAAAGCGGGAACCACGTTGCCGCGGGCGATCCAGCCCAGTTCGCCGCCACGGGCCTTGGAGCCGGGGTCCTGGGATTTTTCGCTGGCCAGCTTGTCGAACTTGGCGCCCTTCTTCAGTTGGGCGATGATGTCCTTGGCTTCGGCTTCGCTGCCCACCAGGATATGACGGGCTTGGTATTCCTTGTCGCCCATGGCGACCTTGATTTTCTCGTATTCCGCCTTCAGGGCGCTTTCGCTGACCGGGTGGTTCTTCACGTAGTCCTGAAGGTAGGCGCGCACCAGCACGCTTTGGGTGGCCAGGTGCATCTGGGCGGCCACTTCGGGGTCCTTGTCGAGGCCGCGCTTTTTCGCTTCCTGGGAAACCACTTCCCGCGCGATCAGGTCGTCGCGGATGGCGTGGCGCAGCTCGGGGCTGTCCGGCTGGCCCTGGGCGGCCCGCTCCTTGGCCAGGATGCCGACCAGGGATTCGCTGATGGGCGTGCCGTTCACCGTCACGTCGGCGAAACAGGCAGAGGCGGTAAGCATCCCGGCGCAACCGGCCAGGAGAAGGCGTGCTTTGAGAGACTTCATGGGTTTGTCGTCCTTGTTGATGTGAAAGTCGGGTAAATCATATTTCCTGCGCAGTGTACGCCTTAATGCTGAGGGCGTGTATCTCGTTTTGTTTCAACAGGTCATCCAGGGTTTCGTACACCAAACGGTGGCGCTGGACCAGGGATTTGCCGGCGAAGGCATCGGAAACGATGGTTAGGCGGTAGTGGCCGCCTCCGCCCGCCGATTGGTGCCCGGCATGCTTGGCGCTGTCGTCCTCGATGTCCACTTGCTGGGGGGAGAGGGCGGCGAGGCGTTCGCGGATGGCTTCGATACGGTTCATGCCGGGAGCACTTTCTTGAAGGGTTTTACCGCGACGCGTGCATAGACGCCTACGGCTACATAGGGATCGGCACCGGCCCAGGCTTCGGCGTCGGCGAGGGAGGGAAATTCGGCCACGATCAGGCTGCCGGAGAAACCGGCCGGGCCGGGGTCGGGACTGTCCACGGCGGGAAAGGGCCCCGCCAGCACCAGCCGTCCTTCGTCCTGAAGGGCCTTGAGCCGCTCCAGGTGGGCGGGGCGGGCGGACTGGCGTTTTTCCAGGCCGTCGGCGACGTCTTCGCCGATGATGGCGTACAACATTACTCGGTTTCCTTGTCGAGGTACTTGGACAAAGCCAAGCCTTGCGCCACCACGAAGACCAACATCAGGCCGAGGGTGCCGAACAGTTTGAAGTTGACCCAGTTGTCGGTGGAAAAGTTCGCCGCCACGTACAAATTGGCACCGCCCATGAGGGCGAAGAAACCGATCCAGGAGAGGTTCAGGTTGAACCAGACGTGGGGCGGCAGGGAAAGCTGGGGCCCCATCAGGGACTGGATCAGGTTCTTGCGGAACACCGTCTGGCCCACCAGCAGCACGGCGGCGAACAGCCAATAAAGCACGGTGGGCTTCCACTTGATGAAGGTTTCGTCATGGAGCAGCAGGGTGGCGCCGCCAAACACCACGATGATGGCCAGGCTGATCCACAGGGTGGGCTCCACCTTGCGGCGCCTCGTCCACACCCAGCCGATCTGGACGAAGGTGGCGGCGATGGCGACGGCGGTGGCGGCGTAAATGCCGGAAAACTTGAAGGCGACGAAGAACAGGATGATGGGGAAGAGGTCGAACAGGAATTTCATGCAGGGGCGCTTCGGTTTTCCTTGAAAGGGGTATTTTGCTATGATTCAGACCATTTCCACAAGCAAGACCACCCATTTGACCCCTCTCATTGATCTCCACAGTCACTCGACTGTTTCGGACGGTTCGCTTACTCCCACGGAACTGGTCAAGCATGCGGCGGGCCTGAATGTCGCCGTGCTAGCCTTAACCGACCACGACGACGTCGCAGGCCTGGACGAGGCGCGCCGCGCGGCGCAAGAGGCCGGAATCGTTCTGGTGAACGGCGTGGAGATTTCGGTGAGCTGGAACAGCCGCACCCTCCACCTGGTGGGCCTGCGCATCGACCCGACTCATCCCGCCCTCCGGCAGGGATTGGAGCGCATCCGCGAAAGCCGCGTCGGCCGGGCGGAGCGTATCGCCGCCGAACTGGAGCGGCACGGCATTCACGGCAGCCTGGAGGGCGCCTACGAGTTCGCCAGCGAGCACATCATCGGCCGCACCCACTTCGCCCGCTTCCTGGTGAGCCGGGGCCACGCCAAGGATTTGCGCACGGTGTTCAAGAAATTCCTGGTCAAGGGCAAGCCGGGCCACGTCAGCCACCGCTGGGCGGAACTGGGCGAGGCCATCGGGTGGATTCTCGGCAGCGGCGGCATCCCGGTACTGGCCC
>JAGUYQ010000201.1 GCA_020061285.1 Betaproteobacteria bacterium | reverse complement strand
CGGCGGCTGGCGAGGTAGCCGCCCAGGGCCATGTCAGCGGTTTTGATATGGCCGACCAGCCAGTCGGCGAGGAACTGCATGACCCGCATGGAGAAAATGGATTCCCCCGATTCGTAGGACTGGCGCAGTTTGACGATTTCCGCCACCAGTTGGTCGTGCTGCTGCTTGTGGGCGGCGTAGTCGGGGTAGGCGGCATCCTGCATCAGCGTTTCTTCATGTTGGAAATGGGTGGCGGTATGGGTGACAATCTCGTTGAACACGCTGTCCACCAGGCTCATGCCGCGCCCTTCCAGCATGGCGTCGTACAATGCGTTGACGGCGGAGACGAGTTGGCGGTGCTCGTAATCCATGGGGGCGTAGCCGACGCTTAACTCATCGTTCCATTCGAGAAGAGGCATGATGCAGTAGGGAGTAAGTGGTTAATTCATTCAGTTGGAACATTATAGGCCGCCGAGGGTTCCGCGGACAAAAAAAGCGGTCGTGGCCCGGTGGAATCGACGGCTATGGGTAAACGTGGGCAGGGTGTCGGCCTGGGGGACGGCGGCGGTACTGAAACAGGCTGGAGGGTGGCGGCGGGAACCGTGCAGGGTTCGTGGCCCCCGCCGCCTGTCACATTGGCTGTGAGCCGGGCCATAATAGAGGCGGTTCCGGGCAAGGGATATGAGGGATTTCACCTATTAGCCCATAGACCCTCTGGTCGGCAGGGGCGAGACAAGGTATATTAACCTACTGCCGTAGTCGGGAATGGCTGCCGGAAACCGAGACCGGTGGCGCTAATTTTTGGAGGATTGCATGAGTCAGTGGAGCACCTACGTTGAAGCCAGTGCCGGTACCGGCGCTTTCGATGCCCTGGAATTCAAGGACCTGGGCGACAGCTATGCCGGATATTATTTCAACCATCAGAACCAGGCCTTTCTGTTCCTGTTCCGCAAGCATTTCGAGGCGGGCAAGGCGGAGGTGGACAACACCGTCCATTTGCCCGCCGACGTGCTTCAGCGGCTCAAGGAGGAAAACCCGGACCTGCTGGAGAAAATGGCCCATTCGCGGCCCCTGGCCTATGTGGAAGGCTCGCGGGAACAGTGCCGGTTCACCGACGGCCTGGAGCCTCGGTTCGTGTTCAATCTCGACGGCGATAAATTGCCGGCCCCCGTGGCGATGGATGCCGCCCTGTTCACGGAATTGAAGAGCCGTGCCGAGGAATTCCGCAAGGAATGGATCTGGCTGGCCGACGGGCCGGAGGCGGCCTATTTCCGTCCCCTGACCGACGAGGCGGAATGGAACGAATTCGCCGCCAACCTGAAGGCCCACAAGCGGGAGGCCATGCGCCTGACCGGCGGCATGGACGACGGCACCATTCCCCGCTATTTCTACGGCCTGGAAACCGAGAAATTGAGCACCGAGGACGCGGACGACTACAACCTTCTCAACCTGCTGGTGGAGACGCGCCACGCCGCCCAGGAAATTTTCGAGAAATGGCATTGAGCAAGATGCCCGCAATACAGAAAAGCCCGGAAGACGCTTCCGGGCTTTTTTTATGCGGAAGGAAAAATCCTTTTGCGTGAATCGGAAAAGGACAATATTATTATCTAATATCAAGCAGAACAAATACATGGAAAAGGGAGTGAAAGCAGGGTCTTCATTCTGGAAGACCGACTGGTTCGTCGGGGTCTCCGTGGCCCTGCTTTTCCTGTTGTTTTCCGGCAGCAGCCTGATGCAGAGCCTGGAGCGCAAGGCCTACGACCTGGGCCTCCTCGCCGCCACACGCTTTCCCAGCGACCGGGTGGCGGTGATCGCCATCGACGACCCGAGCATCGCCAACATCGGCCGCTGGCCCTGGTCCCGGGAGGTGATGGCGAAGATGATCGACAGGCTGTCCCAGGCCGAGGCGAAGGTGGTGGGGAATACGGTCCTGCTGCTGGAGCCCCAACAGGACGCCGGTCTGGCCTATGTGCGCAAGCTGCGCGATTTCTATTCCAATTCCCCCCTGAAAAACGCGCCGCCCGCCGCGGATTCCCAGCATCTCGGCGAGATGCTGCACGAGGCGGAGCAGGCTCTCGACGCCGATAGCCTCCTGGCGAAAAGCTTTCGCGAGGCGGGCAACGTCGAGCTCGGCATGCTGTTTCACTTGGGCGAGCCTCAGGGGCGGCCGGACAAGCTGCTGCCGGAGTACGTGATGAGAAATGCCCTGGCCGGCACGGGCGGCGCGGAAAGCCCGTCCCCCGTCCCGGCCAGGGAAGCTTACGTGCCGATCCCCATGATGGGCGAGGCGGTGGCAGGCATCGGCCACCTCAACTACATGCCGGACGTCGATGGCGCGGTCCGCACCGACCCCCTTGTGGTGCGCTACTACGACCAGTATTTCCCCTCCCTTTCCCTGTTGCTGGCCGCTGCCAGCCTCAACCTGGGGCCCGCCGACATCCATGTGCATCCCGGCGGCGTCACCCTGGGCAAGCTGCGCATCACCACCGATTCCCACCTGAAGATGTACGGCAATTTTTACGCGGGGACGGAAGGGCGCCCGGCCTTTCCGGTGGATTCGTTCTACGACGTCTATAGCGGCAAGATTCCGGCCCAGAAATACCGCGGCAAGATCGTTCTCATCGGCGCCACCGCCGCCGGCGTGGGGGCCATGCAGGTGACGCCGGTTTCTCCCGCCATGCCGCCGGTGCTGACCCTTGCCAACTCGGTGTCCAGCATTCTCCAGGAGGATTTCTACACCATTCCGGAGTGGGCGCCCTGGGCGGAACGGGGGGTATTCCTGCTGGTGGCCCTGTATCTGATCCTGCTGGTGCCCCGGTTGCGGGCGGGGATGGCG
>JAGUYQ010000211.1 GCA_020061285.1 Betaproteobacteria bacterium | reverse complement strand
CCCCACCCACGAGGAGGTGATCACCGACGTGGCGCGCAAGGAGATCAAGAGCTATCGCCAACTGCCGGTGAACTTCTACCAGGTGCAGACCAAGTTCCGCGACGAAATCCGCCCCCGCTTCGGCGTCATGCGGGCGAGGGAGTTCGTGATGAAGGACGCCTATTCCTTCCATGCCAGCCGGGAGTCCCTGGAACAGACCTACGCCGTGATGCACGACACCTACAGCCGCATCTTCACCCGGTTGGGGCTGAAATTCCGCGCCGTGGCGGCGGATACCGGCGCCATCGGCGGCACCGGCTCCCACGAATTCCACGTCCTGGCCGACTCCGGCGAGGATGCCCTCGCCTACTGCCCTGCTTCCGACTATGCCGCCAACGTGGAAATGGCGGAGGGCCTTGCGCCGGCCACGCCCCGAGCCGCCGCCGGGGAAACGATGCACGATGTCGATACGCCCAAGCAGACGACATGCGAGGACGTGGCCGCGCTGCTCGGCATCCCCCTCTCCAAAACCGTCAAGCTGATTGCCGTGATGGCTGGCGACAAATTGAACGTGCTGCTGATACGCGGCGATCACAGTCTCAATGAAGTGAAAACCTCCAAGGTGGATGGGTTGGCCGATTTCCGCTTCGCCACCGACGAGGAAATTCGTGCCGCCTTCAATTGCCCGCCGGGCTTCCTGGGCCCGGTCGGTATCGACCGCAATGCCATCCGCGTGATTGCCGACCGCACCGTGGCGGCCATGAGCGATTTCGTTTGCGGCGCCAACAAGCCCAAGTTCCACATCGCCGGCGTCAACTGGGGCCGCGATTTGCCGGAACCCGACCTGGTGGCCGATATCCGCAACGTGGTGGAGGGCGACCCCAGCCCCGACGGCAAGGGTTCCCTGGAACTGTGCCGGGGCATCGAGGTGGGGCACATCTTCCAGCTCGGCACCAAGTATTCCGAGGCCATGAACGCCACCTACCTGGACGAGAACGGCCAGGCCCAGGTGATGGTCATGGGCTGCTACGGCATCGGCGTGTCCCGTATCCTGGGGGCGGCCATCGAGCAGAACCACGACGCCCGCGGCATCGTCTGGCCCCGCGCCATGGCCCCCTTCGGCGTGGCCCTGTGCCCCATCGGCTACAAGAAGAGCGAGGCGGCGCGGGAAGCGGCGGACAAGCTCTATGCCGAACTCACCGCTGCCGGCGTCGAAGTGCTGCTGGACGACCGGGACGAGCGCCCCGGCGTGATGTTCGCCGACATGGAACTGATCGGCCTGCCCCACCGCATCGTCATCGGCGACCGGGGCCTGAAGGAAGGCAACGTGGAATACCAGGGCCGCCGGGACGAAAAGGCGACGGTGATTCCCTTGCAGAATGCCGTCAGCCACATACAATCGGTAGTATGCACAGACTGATCGGGGTTCTTCTTTTCTTCGCCGTGTCCTCCGCCTGGGCCGGCGCCCAGGTGGAGGAGAAGCTGGCCGCCAGCGTCCAGGCTGGGCTGGCGAAGGCCATCAGCGACACGGCGGCGCCGCGGCTGGTGTTCGCCAACGAGGCGGAGGGCCGGATATGGCTGGCCGAAATGTCCCGGCGGCTGGAAAAGCGCATCCCCGACCGGGCGGTGCGGGAGGATTTCCTCAAGACCGTCCAATACGAGGCCAGCCGCGCCGGCCTCGACCCGCAACTGGTGCTGGGATTGATCCAGGTGGAAAGCGGCTTCAAGAAATACGCCGTGTCCCGCTCCGGCGCCCGGGGCTACATGCAGGTGATGCCCTTCTGGGTGAAGCTGATCGGCTCTCCCCGTGACAATCTGTTCCACCTGCGCACCAGCCTGCGCTACGGCTGTACCATCCTGCGCTTTTACCTCGACGTGGAGCGGGGCAACCTGTTCCGCGCCCTGGGCCGCTACAACGGCAGCCTGGGCCAGGCCGAGTACCCCAACCTGGTGCTGGGGGCGTGGAAGAATCACTGGGCCTATCCCGTCAAGACCGCCGATGGTGTCGGCCCCGTTCCCAGAAGTTGACTCCCTTGCCGCCGCTTGCCGCGGCGCGCGTCAGTATTTCTGCTTGATCGCCAAGACCGCCTGATTGCGCAGGGTCTTCAGCAGGCTCAATTCCTTGGGCTGGATGGAGAGCTCGCCGAGGGCGTCCTTGTCGCCGTAGAACATGCCGATGGGCTTCTTGTCCACAATGATGGGGAAGAGGATGAAGGACTGGGCCGGCAGCAGCTTGCGGTACCAGTCCGGGATGCGGGTGCGGATGTTTTCGGCGTTGACGTCGGAAATGAAGATGTCCACCCCCTGGGACAGGGCGGCGTGGAAGACGTCCGGGGTATAGGTGGTGGGAAACTTGAACCCGTGCATGATGGTGTCGATGTCGGTGCCGAAGCCGAAGCGGGCGTTCATGGTGTTCATCCGGGCGTCCCGCACGCACAGCAGCACGCGGGTGAAGCCCATGCCCCGGTACATGGTTTCGAGGATGATGCGCAACACGTCGTTGAGCTGGTATTCCGACACCAGGGTATTGGTGATGTCCTGGATGCCGGCGGTGAGGACGGAGTGGGAATCCGGCGGCGTATCCTGGGGCTTGGAGGAAAGGCTGACGCCGGTGGGGTCGGCGGTGGTGAGAACGGTGTCGTCGGCGGAGCCGTCCACCAGTTGGTCGTTGCCGATGATCGGCTTGCTGCCCCCCACCAGGTTGGACAAGACCGCCC
>JAGUYQ010000335.1 GCA_020061285.1 Betaproteobacteria bacterium | reverse complement strand
TCTTGCTCAAATCGGGTAAATGGGGATAGGCGAGGCGTCTTCCCGCTCCATCAGGACTTCCGGCTGGAGGGTGACGTGCTCGATATCGAAGTCGTCGTGGAGACGCTTTCTCGCCTCGTGCAGCACGGCCGGCCACTGGACGATATCGTCCAGGAGCAGGTGGGCGGAAAGGGCGATGGTCCCTCCGGATACGCGCCAGACATGGAGGTCGTGAACCGAGCGCACGCCTTCCAGAGCGGCGAGGCGGCTCCCTACCAGCGCCACATCGACCTCCGGCGGCACGCCTTCCATCAGGACATGCAGCGTTTCTTTAAGCAGGCGCACGGTGGAATACAGGATCAAACCCGCCAAGCCGATGGAGAGCAAGGGGTCCACCGGCGTCCAGTTGGTGAAATAAATCACCGCCCCGGAAACCAAGGTCGCCACCGACCCCAGCAAATCCCCGATCACGTGCAGCAAGGCGGCGCGGGTATTGAGACTGCGCTCGCCTCGGCTGAGGATGAACGCCACCAGGATATTCACCAGCAGGCCGACAAAGGCGATAACCATCACCGCGCCGCCCGCCACGGGCTGGGGGTGAAGCAGGCGCTGCACGGCCTCGACAGCGATGGTCACGATCAAGGCCACCATCAACAGGCCGTTGACGAAGGCGGCAATGACTTCCGCCCGCACCAGGCCGTAGGTATGCCGGGTGGAAGCCGGCTTGTGGGACAACCAAGCGGCGAAGGCCGCCAAGCCGAGGGCGAAGGAGTCGGACAACATATGGCCCGCATCGCCGATCAGGGCCAGGGAGCCGGACCACATCCCCCCCGCCGCTTCCACGGCGGAAAAGGCCAGGGTCAGCCAGAGAGCCCGGTAGAGGGACGCTCCGGCTGACCCGTGGTGATGGGAGTGGTTATGCCCGTGGGCTTCCATCTTGGCTCGGCTCCCCTACCTGGGCCAAGGGCAGTTCGGGGCCCTTATGGCCGATGCGGCTAATGGCGCGGATGGCGCTGGCGTAGTGGGAATCCTCGTGCAGTTTTACCAGGGATTCGGGGTGGGGCTTGCCATGCATCCGCGCCAAGCGCGCCAGGCTCACCGCGGGCATGGGCTGCTTCAAGCCGTCCAGCAGTTCGTCGGCCTGCTGCGGGTTGTTGCACACCAGCACCATGTCGCACCCAGCCTTGAGGGCGGCCTCGGCCCGCTGCACGATGTCGCCCATGACGTGGGCGCCGGCCATGCACAAGTCGTCGCTGAAAATCACTCCGTCGAAGCCCATTTCCCGGCGCAGGATTTTTTTCAGCCACGTCTCGGAAAAACCCGCCGGCGCCGCATCTACCTTGGGATAAATGACATGGGCCGGCATGATGGCGGTGAGGCCGTAGTCGATCATCTGCTGGAAGGGCAGCAGGTCGTTCATCTTGATCTCGGCGTAATCCCGCTCGTCCACCGGCACATCGGTGTGGGAATCGGCGGCCACGTAGCCGTGGCCGGGGAAATGCTTGCCCACCGAGGCCATGCCCCCCTGCTTGAGTCCCAGCACCAGGTGATGGGCCAGTTCGGCAATGGCCTGGGGCTCGCGATGGAAGGCCCGGTCGCCGATCACGCCGCTGGCGCCGTAGTCCATGTCCAGCACCGGGGTGAAACTGAAGTCCACGTGGCAAGCCCGCAGTTCCGCCGCCAGCACCCAGCCGATCTGGTGGGCCAACTGCTTGGCCTTGTGGGGATGGTCGTCCCACATCTCCCCCAGCAGGCGCATCGGCGGCAGGCGGGTAAATTCCTCCCGGAAACGCTGCACCCGCCCGCCCTCGTGGTCCACGGCGATCAGCAAATGGGGATTGCGCAGGGAACGGATTTCCGTGGTCAAGGCGTCCAGTTGGCTGATGGATTTGAAATTCCGCGAGAACAGGATCACGCCGCCGGTGAGGGGATGGCTCAGGCGCTTGCGGTCCTCGTCGGTGAGTTCCGTACCCTGAAGGTCGAGCATGACGGGGCCGAGGGGCTGCATGGTGTCTCCGTATATTTTTAGCGTTCGAGAACGACGAAGGCGCAGGCGGTATGCTGCTCGTCGCTGATGGATAGATGCCAGGTACGCACCTCTTGTTCCGCCATCCAACCGGCCAGATCGGTGGAGAAACGAAAACCAGGCTTGCCGAGGTCGTCGTGGGTTACGCTGATGTTCTTCAAGGTGAGGGGGTGGCGCAGGCCCGTGCCCGCCGCCTTGGACAAGGCCTCCTTGGCGGCGAAGCGCTTGGCGAGGAAACGTTCTTTCCTCGCAGCGGAGTGGAAATCGGCCATTTCGTCCTCCGCCAGCAGGCGGCGGGCAAAACCTTCTCCGAACTTGGCAAGGGAAACCGCCATCCGCTCCACGGACACGATATCGGTGCCGATGCCGTAGATCATCCCTGCCGCGCCGCCACCATCAGGTCCTTCATTTCCCTCACCGCCCGCTCCCAGCCGACGAACAGCGCCTGGGCGACGATGGCGTGGCCGATATTGAGCTCGTACAGTTCGGGGATAGCGGCGATAGGCTGCACGTTCTGGTAATGGAGGCCGTGGCCCGCATTCACCCTCAGCCCAAGGGAAGCGCCATAGCGGGCAGCGGCGCGGATGCGCTCCAGTTCCGCCGCCTGCTCCTTGCCGGAGGTGTCGGCGTAGTGGCCGGTATGCAGTTCCACCACCGGGGCGCCCGCCTCCTTGGCTGCGTCCAGTTGGGCGCTGTCGGGGGCGATGAACAGTGACACCCGGATACCCCCTTGGCCCAGTTCGGCGCAGGCATGGCGAATGGTGTCGAAGTTGCCTTCCACGTCCAAGCCGCCCTCGGTGGTCCGCTCCTCGCGCCGCTCCGGCACCAGGCAGACATCCTGGGGCTTCACCTGGAGGGCGATGCCGATCATTTCGGCGGTGGCCGCCATTTCCAAATTCATTCGCGTTTGCAGAGCGGTCCGCAAGATGCGCACGTCTTCGTCCTGGATGTGGCGGCGGTCCTCCCGCAGATGGAGGGTAATGGAATCCGCCCCTGCCTTCTCGGCCAGCAGCGCCGCATCCACGGGGCTGGGATAAGCCGTCCCCCGCGCTTGGCGCAGAGTGGCGATGTGATCGATATTGACGCCCAGTTTGATCATAATTCCTGCAAATCCCTGAGAAGCTGTCGGGTATGGAGGGTGTGCTCGCCGAGATGGTGATTGATCAGGGTCCGCATCAGCCATTTGCTCTGCTGTTGGGTCACCGGGTCGGAATAATCGTCCGCGGCCATGTCCAGCAGGGTTTTTCCGCGCAATTGTACACCATTCCCCTCTCCCTCCCAGCGCACCGGCCCCTGCTCCAGTTCGTAACGGTATCGCTCTTCCGGCAGGATGATTTCGCCGGTCTCGGCGTCGCGGTCGAGGATCAGGCCGTAGCCCAGCTCCTGCAAAAGACGGCGCTCGAAACAGCGCAGCACCACGGCATGATTTTCCGTCGCCCCCAATTCCCGCAGGGTTTCGGTGTAGCGCTCGAACAAGGCTTCGTGGGGGTCTTCCCGGGCGGTGAGCTTGAGCAGCAACTCATTCAGGTAGAAGCCGCAGATCAGCGCCTGGCCCTGCAACTGGGGCATGCCCCCCTGCCATTCGGCCTTGTGCAGGGTGCGCAGTTCATTCTTGCCGTACCAGGAGAGCGACAGGGGCTGGAATGCCAGCAAGACACCGCGCACCGCCGACTTGGGCCGCCGCGCCCCCCGCGCCACCAGGGCCACCCGGCCGTGGTGGCGGGTGAAAACCTCCACCACCAGGCTGGTCTCCCGAAAGGGGTAGCTGTGCAACACATAGGCCGGCTGATCGTCGAGACGCAGCCGATCGGCGGCCGACACGGCTACTCGTAGCCGAGGCTCTTCAGC
>JAGUYQ010000290.1 GCA_020061285.1 Betaproteobacteria bacterium | reverse complement strand
GGCGGGCATCTGCTGCTGCTGGAGGGAGGAGAACATGCTGCGCACCGTGCCGGTGGCATTCATGATCACGTCCATGATTTCCGGTGTCAGTGCGAGGCCGCCGGAGCGCAACTGGTCGAACAAGCTTTCGGTGCGGTGGCACAATTCCACCAGGGGGGTGGCATTGAGAAAGCCCGCGCCGCCCTTGATGGTGTGAAAGCCGCGGAAAATGTCGTTCAGCAGATTTTTATCGTTCGGCTGTTTTTCCAGTTCGACCAGCTTGTTGTCCACATCGGAAAGCAGTTCCCCGGCTTCCGTAAGAAAATCGACCAGCAGGTCTTCCATTCCGGCGAATTGGCTCATCGTCGCTTTCCTTCGTATTGCGCGTTGTTGTTAGCTTAGCTCAAAAACCCAGGCTCGCCAGCAGTTCGTCCACCTGCTCTTGGCTCGTAACCACGTCGGAGCGCCCTTCGGCGTTGATGACCGGTCCGTTGAGGAGATCGTCGCCCAGATTCTTGCGTTTGTCCGGCGGCGTGCTGGCCACCAGGACTTGCAGCAGTTGGACTTCCAGGTCCTGGGCCAGGGCGATCACCTTCTTGATTACTTGCCCGGTAAGGTCCTGGAAGTCTTGGGCCATCATGATTTCCAGCAGCTGGGCGTTGGTGGCCTGGGTCTGGCCGGGCAGTCCGTTGAGGAAGTCGCGGGTTTGATGGGCCAGTTGCTTGAATTCATCGACACCCATTTGGTTGTCGAATACCTTCTGCCACTCCCTGGACAGGGAGGCCGCGCCGTTTTCGATTTTTTCCTGGATAGGTTTGGCTTTTTCGGTGGCGGTCAGCACCCGTTCTGCCGCTTTTTCGGTCAGGGTGGCGATGTAGGTCAAGCGTTCCCGTGCATCGGGCATGGCCGATGCGGCGTCTTCCAGGGACTTGTCGTAACCCAGTTCGCGCAGGGTGTCGTGCAGTTTGCGGGTGGCATGGCCGATCTGGGAATACACGTTCTCGGCGGTGCCTGCCGGCGCTGCTTCGTGGCTTTCCTCGACAACGGTCGCCACACCCTCGATCGGTTGATCGTCGGCGTAGGCGATGCTGTCAAACAGCGCTTCCAGTTCCGGATTGTCGCCGCTCTCGTTGCTCACTACGCACCTCCTTTAGCTTTTTCCACGTTTTGGAATATCTTTTCGAGTTTTTCCTCCAAGGTGGCGGCGGTGAAGGGCTTGACGATGTATCCGCTGGCACCGGCCTTGGCGGCCTCGATAATGTTTTCCTTCTTGGCCTCGGCGGTAATCATCAACACCGGCAGGTGTTTCAGGCTGGCGTCGGCGCGAATGGCGCGCAGCAAGTCGATGCCGGTCATGTTGGGCATGTTCCAGTCGGTGACCACGAACTCGAAATTGCTGCCCTTGAGTTTCTGCAAGCCGACGACACCGTCTTCCGCTTCATCGACGTTGGTGTAGCCGAGCTCCTTGAGGAGGTTGCGCACGATGCGGCGCATGGTGGAAAAATCGTCCACCACGAGAAATTTCATATTCTTGTCAGCCATGTGTTGCTCCACATGCAATGGTTTTTCCGGCCTTATTATACGATGCTTCGCGGCCGGTCAAGGCGGGGATGGGGGAAAGGGGCATGGTTGGGTTTACCGCAGCAGCAGGGGGCGGATGGTTTCGGCCAATTCCACCGGGTCGAATTTGGCCACATAGGAATCGACGCCGACGCGTTGCCCCATGACCTTGTTGGCCTCCGACGACAGGGAGGAGTGCATGACCACCGGGATGCCGTCGAAGCGGTGGTCGGATTTGACGTTCTTGGTCAGAACATAGCCATCCATTTCCGGCATTTCGGCGTCGGTCAGGATCAGGCTGATCTGATCGCGAAGGGAGACGCCCTCCTGCTGAGGGCGGGAGGCGAGGTTTTGCAGCCGTTCCCACGCCTCTTTGCCGTCGTTGGCCTGAATGTACTTGACTCCGAGCTTATCCAGCACCATGACGATCTCTTTGCGTGCCACGGCGGAGTCGTCGGCGAAGAAGACGGTGCGCTCGACTTCCGTTTCCACCGGCGGCAGTTCGGGTACGGGTTCGATACCGATGGCATTGGCGAGTATCTGTTCCACGTCCAGGATGGAAACCAGGCGGCCGTCGTCCAGTTCGGTGATGGCGGTGATCAGGCCGTCGTTGCCGGCCAGCATGGATTGGGGGGGTTTGACCCGGTCCCAGTCAACGCGGATGATGCGGTCCACCTCGTGAACCAGGAAACCTTGGGTATGGCGGCTGAACTCGGTGACGATCATGGTGTGGCCGGTGTCGTCCGGTGCCCCGGAGAGTTGGATGAAGCGGGCCAGGGAGATGACCGGGATGATGTTGCCGCGGAGGGAGATCACGCCGTCGATGCCTTCGGGCATGTTGGGGGTCTTGGTGATGGAGGGGGTCTGGCAGACCTCTCGCACCTTGAACACGTTGATGCCGAAGATTTCGCCGGTTCCCAGGGAGAACAGGAGTATCTCCATTTTGTTGGAACCGACGAGAGTGGTTTTTCCTGTGATTTTATCCAGCAGGGCGGGGGTTTCTGACATCAATGCTCTCCCATGTTCCTCAACAGGCTGCCGTTAGCCGAGCAGACGGGTGACGGTGGCCGCCAGTTTTTGCGGTTCGAATTTCGACACGTATTCGTCAACGCCGACGGAACGCCCCAGTTGCTGGTTGGACATGCCGGACAGCGAGGAATGCATGATCACCGGAATGCCGGCGAAGCGGGGGTCGCTCTTGATGTTCTTGGTCAGCATGTAGCCGTCCATTTCCGGCATTTCGATGTCGGTCAGCACCAGTTGGACGAAATCCTTCACCGGGCGGTGCACCGAGTCGGCCTGGGTGGCGATTTTCCGCAGTTCGTCCCAGGCCTGGGCGCCGTTGACGCAGGCGACGTAACGGGTGCCGAGGGCATCCAGAGTTTTTTCGATCTGCTTGCGGGCGACGTAGGAGTCGTCGGCGAAGAACACTGTGCGGTCCTGGCGCTCCAATGGCGGGATGGAAGCGAACACCATGTCGTCTTCGGCGGTATGAGTGGTCTCGGCGAGAATCTTCTCCACGTCCATCACCATGATCAGACGGCCGTCCGGCAGCTCGGTCACGGCGGTGATCAATCCGCCCATCTGGGCGTTGAGCATGTCCGGCGGTACGCGCATGGATGACCACTCCAGGCGCAGGATGGTATCCACGCTTTCCACCAGGAAGCCCTGAGTGCGGCCATTGTATTCGGTAACGATCATGATGTCCGGCTTCCGGTCGGACTGCACGCCGGTGTACTTGATCAGGTCGATCACCGGGACCAGCACGCCGCGCAGGCTGACCATGCCCTCCACGGACGGCGGCATTTCCGGGGCGTGGGTGATCTCCGGCACGCGCATCACTTCGCGCACCTTGAAAACGTTGATGCCGAACGTTTCGGTGCGGCCGGTGCGCGTATCCGTGCCGAGGGAGAAGAGCAGGATTTCGAGCTTGTTGGTTCCTGCAAGCTTGGTTCGCGCGTCGATGCTTTTTAGTAGTTCGGACATCTCGGAAGCTCCGATTTATATTTTTAAACACCGCCGTTCTGGGGCAGGCTCATTTATTTAAATTTAGGGGTTTTGGGTGCTTTTTCGCCGTCAATGATACTTTAAATTTGCCCGCGATAATTTGCAAATGCTTCGTTGTGCGGCATTTGGGTCTGTAGCGGCAGGTTTTTGCCGGGCGGCGGGGCAAGGCGGCGGATCACATGAAGCCGGAGCCAAGCAATTCTTCCAGCAGGAATTCGTAATCCTTGGCGCCCTGGCTGTGTGGCGCGTGGCGGAACACGTCCCGGTTGTAGGCGGGACTTTCGGTCAGGCTCACGTTTTCGGCGATGCGGGTTTCGCACAGGTCTTCGCCGAATTTTTCCCGCAATTGTTCGACGATTTCCCACGACAGCTTGCGGCGGGAGTCGAAGCGGGTGATGACGTAGCGGCGTTCGACACGTTTTTTCAGTACATGCTCCAGCGCCTTCAGGGATCGTTCCAGTTGCATGGCGCCTTTTACCGCCAGGAAGTCGGTGGAGATCGGTACCAGCACCTTGGACGAGGCGAAGATGGCGTTGAGGGACAGCACGCCCAGCATGGGGCAGCAGTCGATGACGATGGGGCCGCCCTGGTCGAGCATTTCCGCTTGAATGCCGGCCTTGAGGCGGTTGATGACTTTCGGACCTTTGCCGAAGAGGGAGTCCACTTTGGACAACTCGAAGTGGGAGGGGATCACCCGATAGCCCGCCTCGGTTTGCTGCACCAACTCCTCAAGGGACTTCAGTTCCTTGTAAAAGCCGAAGATGCTGTTATCCCCGGAACTCACCGCCGTGTCGCTGATGGCGGAGAGGTGGGCCTGGGGGTCCAGGTCGATGGCCAGGGGCTCCATCTCTTTTCGGGCGAGGGCGGCGGTCAGATTGAGGCTGGTTGTGGTCTTCCCCACGCCGCCTTTCTGGTTGAATACAGCAATGATAGTCATGGGCTTATCCTAATGATTTCGTCCGTCTCCCGCAACCTGCCGGGGGAGATCCAGGATGCCTATTTCGGGGAGCAAGTGTATCATTTCCCGCCTATGTCGAATGGTTATTGAAGAGGCCGGTCTTGCCCGAGGACAACAAGCAGGTCAAAGCGGAGGAACTGGAGCAGGCGTTCAACCTGTTCAACGAGGTCTCGACGCAATTGGCCGGGGCCTACCAGGAGCTCCAGCAGCAGGTGGAAGGGCTCACGGCGGAATTGGCGGTGGCCAACGGGGAGTTGCGCCGCCAATACCTGGAAAAGGAAGCCTTGTCCCAACGGCTGGGGCTCTTGCTGGCGGCGTTGCCGGCCGGGGTGGTGGCCCTGAGCGGAGAGGGGGCGGTGGAGGAGGTTAACCCCG
>JAGUYQ010000280.1 GCA_020061285.1 Betaproteobacteria bacterium | reverse complement strand
GGCGACCCGGCCTCGGCCCTGCTGGAGGTGCTGGACCCGGAGCAGAACGTGGATTTCCTCGACCACTATCTGGACGTGCGCTTCGACCTGTCCAAGGTGCTGTTCGTCTGCACCGCCAACCAGCTCGACACCATTCCCGGCCCCTTGCTGGACCGCATGGAAATAATCCGCCTTTCCGGCTACATCACCTCGGAAAAGGTGCGCATCGCCAAGCACCACCTATGGCCCAAGCAGCTCGAGAAATCCGGCCTCAAGCGGGGCGACATCAGCCTCGGCGAGCCGGTGGTGCGGCGCATCGTCGAGGGCTATGCGCGGGAGGCGGGGGTGCGCAACCTGGAAAAGCAGCTCGGCCGCATCGTGCGCAAGGCGGCGGTGCGCTTCGTCAACGGCGAGGAGGCCCCCATCCGCGTCGGCGTGGCGGAACTGGAAGAGTTTCTCGGCAAGCCGGTGTTCGTCCCGGAAAAGCCCATCACCGGCGTCGGCGTGGTCACCGGCCTA
Source organism: Betaproteobacteria bacterium (assembly GCA_020061285.1). The sequence goes on along the minus strand of JAGUYQ010000280.1, from coordinate 2,512 downwards.
GCCTGGACCGCCATGGGGGGCGCCACCCTGTCCATCGAGGCCACCCTGGTGCACACCAAGAACCGGGGTTTCAAGCTCACCGGCCAACTGGGGGACGTGATGAAGGAGTCGGCGGAAATCGCCTACAGCTACATCGCTTCCCACCTCAAGCCCTTCAAGGGCAATCCCACCTTCTTCGACGAGGCCTTCGTCCACCTCCACGTGCCGGAAGGGGCCACCCCCAAGGACGGCCCCAGCGCGGGCATCACCATGGCCACGGCCCTGTTGTCCCTGGCCCGGCAGGAAAAGATCGACCGTCCCCTGGCCATGACCGGCGAGCTCACCCTCACCGGCGAAGTGCTGGCCATCGGCGGCGTGCGGGAGAAGGTGATCGCCGCCCGGCGGGTGAAAGTGATGGAACTGATCCTGCCCGAAGCCAACCGGCGGGATTTCGAGGAACTGCCGGACCACATCAAGGAAGGATTCACCGCCCATTTCGTGCGTCATTTCCGCGAGGTGGCGAAGTTTGTCTTCGCCTGAGACCATGACCGACCTCCTCGCTCCCCAGGCGACCATCGCCAAGATATACGGCCAGCCCCTCACCGAACTGCCCCTGGACCTGTACATCCCCCCCGAGGCCCTGGAAGTGTTCCTGGAGACCTTCGAGGGCCCTCTGGACCTGCTGCTGTACCTGATCCGCAAGCACAACCTGGACATCCTCGACATTCCCATGGCACGGCTCACCCGCCAGTACATGGAGTACGTCGAGGCCATGAGCGCCACCCAGCTCGACCTGGCGGCGGAATACCTGCTGATGGCGGCGTGGCTCACCGAGATCAAGTCCCGCATGCTCCTGCCCCGGCCCCAGGAAGCCATCGAGGACGAGGAAGACCCCAGGGCCGAGCTTACCCGCCGCCTGCTGGAATACGAGCAGATGAAGCTCGCCGCCCGACGCCTGGACGAGCATCCCCAGGCCTGGCGGGACTTCTCCCTGGTGGAGGTGTGGGTGGATAAGGTGGTGCAGGAACGCCTGCCGGACGTGACCATGGATGACCTGACCGAGGCCTGGAAGGCCCTCCTCGCCAAGGCCAAGGTTTCCCAGCACCACCGCATCACCCGGGAGGAACTGTCGGTGCGGGAGCACATGACGCGGGTCCTGCGCCAATTGCAGGACCGGGACTTTGTCCCCTTCGAGGAACTATTCAGCCCCCAGCGGGGCGTGCCCGAACTGGTGGTGACCTTCCTCGCCGTGCTGGAATTGGTGAAGGAAAAGCTGGCCCTGGTCAGCCAGCAGGAAGCCTACGCCCCCATTTACGTCCGCCACAGCCAAGCCATTACCGAAGAAGCCGATGCGTAACCTGAAGGAAGTCAAACTCATCCTGGAAACGGCCCTGCTCACCGCCGGCGAGCCCATGACCGTCGCCGAGCTGAAAAAACTCTTCGACGAGGACATCGCCGCCGAAGCCCTGCGCAAGGTCCTGGAAGAACTGCGCCAGGACTGGACCGGCCGCGGCGTGGAGCTGACCCTGGTGGCCTCCGGCTGGCGTTTCCAGGCCCGGCCCGAGTACCAGAAATACCTCGACCGCCTGAGCCCCGAGAAGCCGCCCAAGTATTCCCGCGCCGTGCTGGAGACCCTGGCCATCATCGCCTACAAGCAGCCGGTGACGCGGGGCGACATCGAGGAAATACGCGGCGTGACCGTCTCCTCCCAAATCCTCAAGACCCTGGAGGAGCGGGGCTGGATCGACGTCGTCGGCCACCGGGAGGTCCCCGGCCGTCCGGCCCTCTTTGCCACCACCAAGGGCTTCCTCGACGACCTCAACCTGCGTTCCCTCACCGAACTGCCGCCCTTGGACGAGGGCGAAAAACCGTTGTTGCCTATTTAACGGGATGTTTCCATCAAGCCCTTAAAATGGCTATAATGTCCAAATTGGATGGATATCTTGGACATAAATATGCGCTGGAACATCGCCGAAGCCAAGCAAAAGTTCTCCGACGTGGTGCGCCAGTCGGCCGAGGAGCCGCAGTTGATCTACAATCGCGAGCGCCCCGTGGCGGCTATTGTGGACGCGGAGACCTTCCTGGCCTTCCAGGCCTGGCGTGAGCGGGAGGCCCATCGTAGCTTGGGGCAGGCCTTCGCCGAATTTCGCCGACTCTGCGGCGAGGAGGGCGCGGAACTGAAAATTCCGCCCCGAAGCGACCGGCCCAATCTCTTCGCGAGCGAGCTGGATGAGCTACCTCGTTGACACCAATGTGATCAGCGAACTGGCCCGGCGGGAACCCCATCCCGCCGTTCTGCGCTGGGCGGAAACGGTGACGGAAATCAGCTTCAGCGTGGTGACCTTGGAGGAAATATTCTACGGCCTGTCTTGGCGGCCAAATCCGCGCATCCAGGGCTGGTTCGAGGCTTTTCTGTCCCGCTATGCCAAGGTGTTGTCCGTGGACGCCGACATTGCTCGCCGAGCCGGGATGTTGCGGGGAAGTTTGGCGGCCAGGGGACAGCCCCGCAGCCAAGCCGATATGCTGATCGCCG
>JAGUYQ010000266.1 GCA_020061285.1 Betaproteobacteria bacterium | reverse complement strand
TGGAAGATGTCCGGGGCATAGGCGAGGGGAAAGCTGAAATCCGCCAGCAGGCGGTGGATATCCCGGCCGAAGCCGACCCGCCCGCACATCACGTGCCGCTGGGGGTCCGCCGCGCACAGCAGGATGCGGGAAAAATCCATGGCGCGGTACATGGTTTCCAGGATGATGCGCAGGATGTCGTTGATTTTGTAATCGGCCATCATCAGGGTATTGGTGACGACCTGGATGCCGGCGGTGAGCACGGCCAGGGGGTCGTTGGCCTGCGCCACGTCCAGGGGCTCTCCGGTGGCGGCTGGCGGGGTTTGGCTGGAAAGCTGGTGCATGGCCTTGCCGGCGGTCTCCGACCAGGCGCTTATCCGCTGGAAGAAGGGGCTTTGCAGCAAGTCCAGATTGAGTGCCACGGCTTCCCGCATCAAATCCTGCACGGCTTTTTCAACGACCTGGGTCAAGTGCTCGGTGCTGAGGGTGAAATGGCGGCCGAACGCCGTCACCAGTTCGTCCAGCCGCCGCTCCCGGTCCGCCGCCGCGGTGGTGCGCACGGTGTCGCACAGGTAGTTGGCCAGCCAGGCGAGTTGGCGCAAACGCTCGTCCTCCGGGGAGGGAGGGACGAGGCCATCCAGCGTAAGCTTGCGCATGCTGTAAATGATTTTGTCGGGAAAGTGCCAAGCCTGGGCTATTCCGATGCCTATTTCCTCGAAAGACAGGCCCAGGACGCCGGCGGCCGCGGCCTGGATATCCTCTCCTTCCTCGATGTGGCGCCCGATTTCCGCATATTCCTCGTGGAAGTAATACATGACCAGCAACCGTCCCAGGTTGTGGAGCATGGCACAGATGAAGGCCTCCTCCATTTCCGCCATGCCCAGGATCGGCGCCAGGCGGCGCGCCAGGATGCCGCTGAAGAAGGCGGCGATCACTTCGTCCCTGAGGTGGGAGGCAAAGTCCTGGTCCTGGAGCTTGCTGAACAGCATCAGGGAAATGGCCAAGTTGCGCACGGCCTCGAAGCCGAGGATGGTCACCGCCCGCGACACGGTGCTGATGTTGCCGCCGAATTGCTGGTAATAGGCGGTGTTGACCATTTTCAGCAAGGTGTTGGTGAGGGCGAAGTCCTTGAGGATGGCATTGGACAGGTTGGCGGCGCTTTGCTGGTCGGACTGGATGATTTTGTTGACCACGCTCACGGTGCGGGACAGGGCGGGGAAGTTGCTCTTGCGCCGCATTTTGAGCAGCAGGAAATCCAGGGCCACCTGCTTGGCGTCGCCGGAAAGGGTGGTCTGCTGGCGGGGGGTGAGGTAGTCCTTGAGGGCGGCGGCCATCTCCTCGGCAGAGTGGGGGCGATGGGCCGGGATTTTTTCCAGGGCGCGCATCACGATTTCGTCCAGCCGTCCGTCCACCTCGCCGTTCAGCCGGGAGGGGGGAACATAGGAAGTATGCACCACCTTGTGGAGGACTTCGTAGATGTTGCCTCCCGACACCGTCGGGTGGCCGGTGAGCATTTCATACAGGATCATGCCGATGGAGAAAAGATCGGCCTGGGGGGTGAAGAGGCGTTCCTCGATATATTCCGGCGCCATGTAGAGAGGGGTGCCGAACATTTCTTCCCCTTCCCCCTGGGTTGACGAGACCCGGCTGGCGATGCCGAAATCCATCACACGGGCGGCACCCTTGCGGTCGATCACGATGTTGGCGGGCTTCAGGTCCCGGTGGAGGACGTCCATCTGGTGGGCATAGCCCACCCCCGCCAGGATATCCACGGCGATTTCCGCCGCGCGGGCGGGGGGAAGGCGGCCCTTGTCGGCAATCAGGCTGGCCAGGGTGGCGCCCTCGACGAACTCGAACACCAGGTAGGGGGTGCCGTTCTCCTCGCCGGCATCGTACAGGGTGACGATGTTGGGATGCTGCAAACGGCTGACGATGCGAGCCTCGGCCAGGAGGGTCCGGATTTCGTGTTCCCGTTTGCCTGTGTTCTCCAGCAGCAGGGTCTTGATCGCCACACGGCGCTGAAGGCGGGGGTCTTCCGCGAGGTAGACCATGCCCTGGGCTCCCTGGCCGAGAACCTGAAGAATGCGGAAACGGCCGATGGTGTCAGCGGGGGCGGGGGGCAAGGAGGTCTTTCTTTGCGGGGGCGGCAAACGGGGAATTATATGCCAATCGCCCCGGACGGAGAGGTTCCGTTCAGGCGAGGTGGCCCTTGGCGATGCGCTCGAACACCAGGCAGCGCAGCCACAATACCTTCTCGGGAGGGATGTGGCTGAACTCCACGCCGTATTCCATTATTTTCTTCCCCTTCGGCCCGGTGCTGGAGGACGCGCGGCGAATGACGGCATCGAGGGTGAGGTCGGCGCGGATGTCGTCGATGTGGATTGGGAAGGCGAGGCGGAGGGTGTCGCGCTCCGCCCCGACGGAAGTGGCGGTGACCACTTTGGCGCCGTTGCCCGAGAGGTTGGTGATCTGCCCCGCGGCCTGGGCGCCGGCAGCCCCCACCACGCTGGCGCCGATGTCCACCCGGACCCAGGGTGACTGGCGCAGCTTCTGCCGGCTGACCTTGGCGGGGTATTCCAGGTGCAGGTAATGGGTCGGGCTGATGCAACTGCGCAGGATCGCCGAGCGGAACAGGGTGATTTCGCTGCCCGTGAGCATGCGCACCTCCACGGCCTCGCCGTCCAGGAATTCCATCAACTGCCCCTGCTCGGTGGGGGTGGTGACGATGATGCTGTGGCCCTTGATGTAGCCCACCAGCTTGGAAACGTAGTGGGTGCCGCTGGTCAGCAGGCGAAGCTGGAGCCGCTCGCCGACCTGGGGCCGGATTCCCGGCGGGGGAAACAGTTCTCCCATTGGGATGGGAGCGGCTTCCGCGGCGGCCTGTTTTGGCGGGGCTGTCGGTTTTACGCGCTTATTCGCGTCGGCCGGAGCGGACTCCGCTTCGTCGCCGCCCTG
>JAGUYQ010000237.1 GCA_020061285.1 Betaproteobacteria bacterium | reverse complement strand
GGGGGTCCATCCGGCGGCCAGGACCACGGCCCCCACGGGCTCGGAGGTCTCGCCGCCCGGGCCGGTGAAAACGGCGGTGTAGTTGCCGGGCGCGCCCTGAAGCTCTTTGAGGGTGGTTGCGGTCAACACCTTGATTTTGGCGTTGCCCGTGACCTCGGCGATGAGCTTTTCGATGCCGATGGCGTGGGCCTCGGCATAGGGATAGGCCATGGGAAAGGTCTTGTATTGCTTGGCGGCCTTGCCGCCCAGGTCGTCGGTCTTTTCGACCAGCACCACGTCAAAGCCGCCCTTGACGGCGGACAGGGCCGCGTTGAGACCGGTGAAACCGCCGCCGATGACCAGCACGGTCTTGACGGATTCGACCATCTCGGGATCGGGGGCCTTCATCTTGGTGAGCTTCATCACGCCCATCTTGATGTAGTCCCGGGCCAGCATCTTGAGCAGATCCGGGGCCGGCTCGTCCTTGCCGAGCGCGCTGCCGTCGGGATTCTTGTAGGCCAACACCCCGAACTCGCGCAGGTTGACTCGGTCCACAAGCACCTTGTCGCCGAAGTCGAAGACGTCCCAATCCACCCGGGGCGAGGTGCCGCACAACAGGACGGCGTCGATGCCGCCAGCCTCGATGTCGGCTTTGATGTCGGCCACGGCGGCGGGGCTCGAAAGGCGCTTGTGGGTCTTGATGACCGGGCACGTGCCGCCGAGCTTTTCCTTGACGAAGGCGGCCAGCTCTCCCGCGTCCAGATGCGGGGCGACGCTGGACTCATCTATATACACACCGATTTTTTCGGCCATCGCCCTCTACCTCCCTCTCACCGTTTGAATCGCTTTCATGGCCGCGCCGGTCGCGGATTGGGCCGACTTCATGACATCAAGCGGCGACTTGGCGCACCCAGCGGCAAAGATGCCTTTCTCCTCGCCGCCCACGAGAAATCCCATCTCGTCCAGGGCCACGTCCACCGGCAGCTTCTGCCCGGCCAGGCTGGGCTGCATGCCCGTGGCCAGGACCGCCATCTCGAACCGGTTCTCGGACTTGATCCCGGTCACGGCGTCCTCCACCGTCAACAGCACATCGCCGGTTCCAGAGTCCTCGGCTACCGCCGCGACCTTGCCCTTGACGGTTGCGATCTTGTCGTCGGCCAGGATCTTTTTGGCGAAGTTCTCGTAGCGGCCGGGGGTGCGCAGGTCGATATAATAGATGGTGATGCGCGCGCTGGGATACTGCTCGCGGACGTAGGCCGCCTGCTTGAGCGAGGCCATGCAGCAGATGTAGGAACAGTAGTTCAGGTGATTCTCGTCGCGTGAACCGGCGCACTGCACGAAGGCGATGGAGCGCGGGGCGCGTCCGTCGGAGGGACGCAGGATGCAGCCGTTCGTGGGGCCGCTGGGGGAGGCCAGGCGCTCGAGCTGCATGTTGGAGACGCAGTTTTTGATGGTTCCGGCGCCCAGGTTGGTCAGGCGGGTGACATCGTAGGGCTTCCAGCCCGTGGCGTAGATGATGCTGCCGACCTTGACCGTCACGTCCTTGGGAGCGTCGCCCATGTTGATGATGTCGGTTCCGGCAAGGGAGGCCAGATCCTCTTTCGAACAGTTGTCCTTGTCCAGGACGTAGCGATTGGGGAAGGCGAACGGCACGTCCATGTACAGGGCCTTGCGGCTGCCCATGCCCAGTTCGAAATCGCTTGGCACGTCCTTGGAAAGCGCCTCGGCCGCATCGGACAGGTCAAGGCTGCCGGGCTCCACGAAGCGGGGTCGGATGGCGATGGTCACGTCGTAGTCGCCGGGCTTACCGGTGACCTTGGTCACCTCGGCCATGGTGAAAAACTTGACGTTCTTGTTGTTCTTGATGCGCTGGAACTGGATTTCCAGTCCGCAGGACGGGGGGCACAGCTTGGGAAAATACTTGTTGAGCTGCATCACCCGGCCGCCCAGAAAAGGGTTTTTCTCCACAATGTACACTTCGTGGCCGACTTCAGCGGCTTCCAGGGCGGCAGTGATACCGCTGAAGCCGCCGCCGACGACGAGTATCGCGCTGCTCGACATCGCAACCTCCCGGCAGTGGTTATAGCCCGCATGCAAACGGCCTGATCCGCGACGATAGACCCCGCGGACGGCTCCGTCAACGCCCGGTCGGTCGTCCCGGATAAGACCGTTAAAAAACGGCCGCGGGCGTTACGCCCGCGGCCGTCATGCGCATCTTTAGTCCGGAATGATCTGGTGGTAGGTCTTCTTGAAGACCTTGGTTTCCTTGGTTTCCGGGTCGTAGACGGAGTTGACGAAGCACTTCCACTTGCTGTCGTCCAGGCCCAGGAAGTCGCCGCGATAGTAGAAGCCCGGGTAGCGGGTTTCTTCGCGGAACATGATGTGGGTCATGTGCAGACGAACGGTCCACAGGCGGTGGTACTGCTCCCAGCAGCGCATCAGTTCGTGCAGGTCGCGGGCGGCCAGCTTCTGGCTGTCCTCTTCCAGCATCTGCAGCAACTTGAAGCCGGTGTCCAGCAGGGTCTTGGACGTGGTGTACAGGGTGGCGCAGCCTCCGCCGTACTCGTCCGTGCACTTCACCAGGCGCATCATGAAGTTGTGCGGGCTGATGTAGTTGGGGTTGACGATGGGATCCGTCGAGGCGGCCACGCCGTCCTTGAAGGTGTGCCACGGCTGGTAGATTTCCTTGGCCAGCTCGGCGGCGCTCTGCTTCAGGGCCGGCTTGAAGTCCTTGTGGTCCACCACCCAGCGCACCATCTGCTTGCCGACGATGCGGCCTTCAGCATGGGAACCGGAGGAGAACTTGTGGCCGGAGGCGCCAACGCCGTCAGCGCAGGTCCACAGGCCGTTGACCGTGGTCATGCGGTTGTAGACTTTGCCGTTGTCGGCCTTGACTTTGTAGTCGTCCGGAACCCACTTCTCGTCGGGGCCGGAGACCCAGATGCCGCAGCAGCCGGAGTGGGAGCCGAGCAGGTACGGCTCGGTGGGCATGATCTCGGAGCCGCTGACTTCGGGCTCGATGTTCATGCAGGCCCACAGGTTGGCCTGACCGACGCACATGTCGAGGAAGTCTTCCCAGGCCTCGGCTTCCAGGTGCTTCTGCTGCTCGGGGGTCAGCTTGGCGAAGGTGGTCTGCAGCGCGGTGGCGGTGTCCATGTAGATGGGGCCGCGACCTTCGCGCATTTCGCGAAGCATCATGTGGTTACGCAGACAGGTCGGGATGACGTGACCCTTGGCGTAGCCGCGATCCTCGTAGGGCTTGAGCATGGCGCGGTTGGTGACGCAGTAGTCTTCGCCCTTGGCGTTGGTGGCTTTGGCCTTGAAAAGCAGGAACCAGGCGCCGACCGGGCCGTAACCGTCCTTGAAACGGGCGGGGACGAAGCGGTTTTCCATCATGGTCATCTCGGCGCCGACCTGGGCGCACATGGTGTAGGTGGAACCGGAGTTCCACACCGGGTACCAGGCGCGACCCATGCCTTCACCAGTGGACCGGGGGCGGTACACGTTGACCGCGCCGCCGCAGGCCACGACCATGGCGTTGGTCTTGAACACGTACACCTTGTTTTCGCGGGTGGAGAAGCCCACGGCGCCGGCGATACGGTTCTTCTCGTTGGCGTCCAGAAGCAGCTTCACGATGAACACGCGCTCAAGGTAGCGATCCTGGCCCAGGGCGTTTTTCGCCGCCTCGGCCACGATGCACTTGTAGGACTCACCGTTGATCATGATCTGCCAACGGCCGGAGCGGACAGGGGCCGCGCCGGTGCGCAGCGACACGCCCTTGGCCTTGGCCGCAGCGCCATCCAGGTTGTGGTCGCCTTCTTTCACCCAGCAGGGCAGGCCCCACTCCTCGAACAGGTGCACGGAGTCGTCCACGTGACGGCCCAGGTCGAAGATCAGATCTTCGCGCACGAGGCCCATCAGGTCGGTGCGGACCATGCGCACGTAGTCGTCGACCGGGTTCTCGCCGATGTAGGTGTTGATGGCCGAAAGGCCCTGGGCCACGGCGCCGGAACGCTCGAGGGAGGCCTTGTCCAGCAGCATGATCTTGATCCCGCCGATCTTGTCGGCCCAGCGGCAGGCCTCGTACGCCGTGCCGCAGGTACCCATGCCGCCGCCGACCATGAGAATGTCGACCTCTTTTTCGATCAGTTCCGGTTCGGCAAGGGCGATACCTTTGGGCTCTTCCTTAACGGGAATGGTAGGCATAGGATGTCTCCTCCTATTATTTTCTTGTAGTGCAAAGATTACTTGCAGAAACCGTCAAGCCAGCACTGCACGGTATCGGAATCGGTCACCGGAAAGGCCTTCATCAGGACTTCCTTGGGCTCGATGAGCTTGGTCTCGGTGAACAGCAGCTCGTCTTCCAGATTGGCGCCTTCGGGCTTGCCGTCATAGGGCTTGATGGAGCCTTCCGGGGTGGTCCGGATGGGGAACTTGTAGCGTTTGATGTTGCCGTTGCGGAACTTGATGGTCCACATGATGGAGTCGGCCGACCGCATGGGGATCGAGGTGCCGCCCATGGGAGCGAAGTCGGCGTAGGGACGGGCGCCGATGGCGCCCTGGGGGCAGATCTTCACGCAGGAGTAGCACTCCCAACAAGCCGACGGTTCCTGGTTGTAAGCCTTCATTTCCTGGGGATCGAGGATCATCAGGTCATTGGGGCAAATGTACATGCACGCGGTTTTCTCACCGCCTTTGCATCCGTCACACTTGCTCGGATCAACAAAGGTAGGCATAGTCGTCCTCCACTTTTTGGTTGTTGATTGCTGCCTGTGCCAATTCCACCGTATAGCAATACGTCGGGTGATTTCACGCGGCCTTAACGAACAACCGCCGGGAAGTGTCCCTCCCCGGCTTTTCTCGTCGCGCCGTGCGCCGACGCCCCTTGCCGGCGACCCTCAGCCTTCCATCTGGGCCGGAAATCCCACCGCCTGCATGACAAGCGATGACAACTCCCCAATATATCAGACTATTAAGTCCTGACGTGGAAAGCTTGTGAGGAATTTAACAAGCTCCCGGGTCCACGTCAAGCGAAGAAACGTCTTTTTTGATCTCCGCCGCATTCCCCGCGCCGCGTTTGGATTTGCGGCTGGCCCCGGGGAAGCCGGGGCCGGGTGCGGGAACAAAAACGCGGCCTTGCCCGTAGGCGGCAATTCCCTCCAGTGGGTACCGGATTTCATCAAGCCTATTAGAAGACTCAAGGCCCTGCATCAAGTCTTTTTTTGAGTTTCACGACCTCTTGATTCCACCTTTCCGGCAACACCCGAAAAACCCAAAGAAAAAAATCTTGACAATCCCGGCTGCCCCCGACTATCCCCTTCCCCATGCAACACCAAAACCTCATCCCGACCTCCGGTTTTTATTTTTGGTACTGGTTTAGCCACGCCCGTGGTCGGGGGAGGGGTGCGGTGTAACCAGAACTGCACGAAAGCCTCTCCAAGGGCCGCGGGCGATTCGAAACGCCGGCGGCCCTTTTTTTTGGCCGTCGGCTTCCCGGTCACCCGCGACCCCGAGAGGCCAAACCGCAACCCGCAAGGAGGGTATGGCCATGCTTCTGGGAAAAGCCGTCCGGCTCGAACGCATCCTAAACCGCAACACCCACCGCACCATCATCGTGCCCATGGACCACGGCGTCACCGTGGGCCCCATCGACGGCCTGATCGACATGCGCGAGGCCGTCAACCAGGTGGCCGAGGGCGGGGCCAACGCCGTGCTCATGCACAAGGGCCTGCCCCGCTGCTCCCATCGCGGCCGGGGCCGCGACGTGGGGCTGATCATCCACCTCTCCGCCTCGACAGCCCTGTCCCCCTATCCCAACGCCAAGATCCTGGTGGCCACCGTGGAAGACGCCTTAAAGCTCGGGGCCGACGGCGTGTCCCTGCACGTGAACCTGGGCGACGAGACCGAGCGGCACATGCTCGAACACTTCGGCGAGGTCACCTCCAAGGCCGCCGAATGGGGCATGCCGGTTTTGGCCATGGTCTACGCCAGGGGACCCAAGATCAAAAACGAATACGATCCCGAGATCGTGCGCCACTGCGCCCGGGTGGGCACCGAGCTTGGCGCGGACGTGGTCAAGGTGCCCTATACCGGCGACGTGGACAGCTTCGCCCGGGTGGCCGAGGCCTGCTGCATCCCCGTGGTCATCGCCGGCGGCCCCAAGATGGACAACGACCGCGACCTGATCCAGATGGCCCACGACTCGGTCCAGGCCGGGGGCTCGGGCCTGTCCATCGGCCGAAACATCTTCCAGCACCGCCAGCCGGCGCGCATCGTCCAGGCCCTGCACGGCATCGTCCAGCGCAACTGGGACGTGGACCAGGCCATGGAACTTCTGGCCGACAACACATGAGGACGTCATGAGCAAGGAAATCTGGGCGAAAGCCGTTCCCTTCGACAAGAAGTTCGTCACCCTGGCCCTGGAGTCCGGCGTGGACGCCATTTTGGCCGACGACGACGACGTGGAGAAAATCCAGGCCCTGGGCCGGGTGCGGGTGGTCCCCCTGTCCGAGGCGGCCATCATCGCCGTGGCCTGCAAGGCCGACGAGGAAGAGGCCGTGCGCCGCATCCGCCAGGGCGAAACGGTCTTTCTGGCGCGCGGCTGCGAGATCATCCCCGTGGAAAACATCCTGGCCCAGGTCGCGGGCGTGGGGCTTGAGGCCGCCAGCCTGGCCGAGGCCAGGCTGGCCGCAGGCATCCTGGAGCGCGGCGTGGACCGCATCCTGGTGTTGCCCGAGGGAGCAGCCGACCTCAAACGCATCGTGGCCGAACTCAAAATCAGCCAGGGGTCCATGTCCCTGACCCCGGCCGTGGTCACCGCGATCACCCCCGTGGGCCTGGGGCACCGGGTCTGCGTGGACACCATCTCCATGCTGCGCACCGGCCAGGGCATGCTGGTGGGCAATTCCAGCGCGTTTACCTTCCTGGTCCATGCCGAGACCGAGTCCAACCCCTACGTGGCCGCCCGGCCCTTCCGCATCAACGCCGGGGCCGTGCATGCCTACGCCGCCATGCCCGGGGACAGAACCCGCTACCTGGAGGAACTGGCCGCAGGCGACGAGGTGCTCATCGTCTCGGCCACGGGCGAGACCTCCCTGGCCGTGGTGGGCCGGGTCAAGGTGGAGGTGCGGCCCATGCTGCTCATCGCCGCAAATATTGGCGACACCGAGGGCCGCATCTTCCTGCAAAACGCCGAGACCATCCGGCTGGTCACGCCCGACGGTTCTCCCGTGAGCGTGGTTTCCCTGCGCGTGGGCGACGAGATCCTGTGCCGCACGGACGTGGCCGGACGCCATTTCGGCATGCGCATCGCCGAAGACATCAAGGAGGGCTGAGCCATGGCCGCCAAAAAGCCCTCACCCGCCGCCCCTGCCGCCGCCTCCCCCGAGGCCCTGGAGGGGTTCCTGGCCGGGGTGCGCCGGGACATCGACGCCATCGACGACCAGATCCTGGCGCTTCTCAACCGCCGGGCCGCGGCCAGCATCGAGGTCGGCAAACGCAAGGACGGCACCCACCAGGCCGTGTTCAAGCCCTTTCGCGAAAAGGAGGTTCTCAAACGTCTGGTGGCCGAAAACTCCGGTCCCCTGCCCGCCGAGCACCTGCGCATCATCTACCGCGAGATCCTGTCCTCCTCCCGCCGCCTGCAACGCCCGGAAAAGGTCGTCTTCCTCGGTCCCGAGGGCACGTTCTCCCACTTCGCGGCCATGGCCACCCTGGGCCGGGCCGGGGAGTTCGAGCCCAAGCCCTCCATCGACGACGTGTTCGCCGCCGTGGCCACCCGCGAGGCGGACCTGGGGCTCGTTCCCCTGGAAAACTCCCTGCAAGGCACCGTGGGCCAGAGCCTGGACCTCTTTATGCGCCACGACGTCTTCGTCCAGGCCGAGGTCTACTGCAAGATCAGCCATTCCCTGCTCTCCAAGGCCACGGAACTGGCCCGGATACGGACCGTCTACTCCCACCCCCAGCCCCTGGCCCAGTGCGCCGGATGGCTGCGGGCCAACCTGCCGGGCGTGAAGATCATCCCCACGGACAGCACCGCCGCCGCCGCCCTGCGCATCCTGAAAACCCCCACGGCCGCAGCCATCGGGCACAGCCGCCTGGGCGAGATGCACGGCTTGAACGTCCTGGCCAGCCACATCGAAGACCTGCCCGACAACTGGACCCGGTTTTTGATCATCGGCCCAAGCGACACCAAGCAGGAAAACCGGGACAAGACCTCCATCCTCTTCAACCTCCCGGACAGGCCCGGGGCCCTGCACGCGGTCCTGGAAAAGCTGGCCGGGCGCGACATCAACATGACCAAGCTCGAATCCCGGCCGTTTCGGGGCGAGAAATGGAAGTACGTGTTTTTTGCCGACCTGCAGTGCGACCTAAGCCGGGCCGAATACGCCAGGCTCCTGGACGAACTGCGCGAATGCACCCACAGCCTGCGCATCCTGGGCTGCTACCCGGCCGGGCCGCATATCGACGTGTCCGGAAAATCGGAGGTCATCGAGGAATGAACGCGACCATCATCACCGCCCCGGCCTCCAAGTCCGTGTCCCACCGATTGCTCATCTGCGCCGCCCTG
>JAGUYQ010000146.1 GCA_020061285.1 Betaproteobacteria bacterium | reverse complement strand
GGTATCGCGGTGTTCATCTTCGTCCTCGCCGGCGTGTCGTCGGGCAGGGGAGGATTCTCCGGCGGAAGAGGAGGCGGCTTTTCCGGCGGGGGTGGTTTTTCCGGGGGCGGCGGCGGTTTCGGCGGCGGAGGCGCGTCCGGCAGATGGTGATCGCTATTTCGCGCATCCTGAAACATGCCCTGACCCCGCGCTGGCTGGTGCGGCGTGTGTTTCCATCCAATGACCTGGCGGCCGTCGAGGCGGCGATCCGCGACACGGAGCTTCTGCACGAAGGCGAAATCCGTTTCGCCGTGGAAGGGGGCCTGGACCTCCCCGCCCTGCTGGACGGCGTGACGGCGCGGGAGAGGGCCGTGGAGGTCTTTTCCCGCCTGCGGGTGTGGGACACCGAGTACAACAGCGGCGTCCTGGTCTACCTGTTGCTGGCCGACCGGCAGGTGGAAATCGTCGCCGACCGGGGCATCCATGCACGGGTGGGGGCCGAGGCCTGGGAGGGTATCTGCCGCCGCATGGAGCAAGCCTTCCGTGACGGGCGCTTTGCCGAGGGCGTGGTGACGGGCATTCGGGAAATCGGCGACCTGTTGGCCCGGCATTTCCCGCCCCGAGGCGCTAATCCCAACGAATTGCCGGACCGGCCGGAAATCCTTTAACTCCCCGTTCTTCCTATTCGCCGCAACCTTAGCGCTGCCCGCTCTTGGCGGCGATTTCCAGCAGGTGCGCCAGTTCCGGGCCGTGTTCCCGCATGTTTCTACGGTGCCAGCGCAGGACCAGGTAGGTGAGGGCGCTGACGAAGACGCCGAAGAGGAGCACTACCGCCTCCACCGGGGCGTTCAGCTCGATCAGCGTGGCGTAGAGGCCCAGCATGATGAGGATGCTGGTGTTCTCGTTGAAGTTCTGCACCGCGATGGAATGGCCGGCGCCCATGAGGATATGGCCCCGGTGCTGGAGGAGGGCGTTCATGGGGACGACGAAGAAGCCGGACATGGCGCCCACCACCACCATCAGCACGATGGAGACCAGCATGTGGAGGCTGATGCCCAGGAGGTGGACTTTCATCTCCGGCAGGAAGGGGATGCCCACCAGCAGCATGCTCGCCAAGCCGAGGGCGATGCCGAAGGGGAGGACGCGCATGGAGCGGTCGATGGTGATTTTTCGCGCCGCCGCCACGGAGCCCAGGGCCACCCCCACCGCCACGATGCCCTGGAGGATGCTGGCCTTGGACAGGGGCAGGTGCAGGGCTTTTTCCGCCCACTTGATGACGATGAATTGCAGGGTGGCGCCGGCGCCCCAGAAGAGGGTGGTGACGGCGAGGGAAATCTGGCCTAGTTTGTCGGTCCACAACAGTTTCAGAACGTGGCCGAAATCCTTCAGCAGGTAGAGGGGGTTCTTTTTCAGGGGCTTGTGGTCCACCCCCGTGTCCGGGATGTAGAGGTTGAACAGGGCGGCGACCGCGTAGAGCAGCGAGATGAGGAGAATGGCCGCTTGCGACGGGGTGTTGATGCCGGTGTCGATGAAGGGCAGGTCGAAGGCCAGCAGGCCGTGGCTCACCCTGTCGCTGATGAGCATGCCGCCCATCACCGTGCCGAGGATGATGGCGGCCACGGTGAGGCCCTCGATCCAGCCGTTGGCCACCACCAGCTTCTTCGCCGGCAGCAGTTCGGTGAGGATGCCATACTTCGCCGGCGAGTAGGCGGCCGCCCCCAGGCCGACGATGGCGTAGGCGAACAGGGGATAGACGTACAGCGGCGCCCCCAGGACGGCCAAGCCGGGAAAGGCGGACAGGAGCAGGAGCAGGCAGCCCCCGACCTTGATGCCGTTGCTGATGAACATCACCCGGCCCTTGGCCATGGAGTCGGCGAAGGCGCCGACGAAGGCGGCCAGCAGGACGTAGGAAACGGTGAAGTAGAACTTGAGTTGGGGCTCGTACTGGGGCGGGGCGTGGATGTCCCTGAGCAGGGCGATGGCGGCAATGAGCAGGGCGTTGTCGGCGAGTGCGGAGAAGAACTGCGCCGCCAGGATAATGTAAAAGCCGCGATTCATCGGGGGTCGCTGGTTAGGGGGCAGGGAGCTTTATAACACGAAAGCGCCGCCCCGTCATGCCGTGGCACGCTATCCCTCTATCGGCGCGGGGTTTTGTCGGAAGGGCTACCTTTGGCGGGTAAAATGTGCTTGAATAGCAGGATTTTCCAGCGTAACCCAACCGGGGCACCGAAAGCATGGCCGATCGCCGTTTACAGGTCTTCTACACCGTAGCCAAGCAACTGAGCTTCACCAAGGCGTCGGAACTGCTGTTCATGACCCAGCCGGCGGTGACGTTCCAGGTCAAGCAGTTGGAAGAGCACTTCAACACCCGCCTGTTCGAGCGCAACCACAGCAAGATTTCCCTCACCCCGGCGGGGGAGTTGGCCCTGGAGTACGCCGAGCGCATCCTCAACATGAGCACGGAGATGGAAACCCGCCTCTCCGAGATGACCGGCCAGGTCAGCGGCACCCTGCTCCTGGGGGCCAGCACCACCATCGCCGACTATTTGCTGCCCCGCATCCTGGGCGAATTCACCACCCTCTATCCCAAGGTCCACGCCAAGCTGATGGTGGCCAACTCCGAGAATATCGTCGCCAAGGTGGCGGAGCACGCCCTGGACGTGGGGCTGATCGAGGGTTCGTCCCAGCACCCCCAGCTTCACTTCGAGGTGTGCTGCAACGACGAGCTGGCCATGATCTGCCCACCCCAGCACCCCTTCGCCAGCCAGGGCTTCGTCACCCCCGAGCAACTGGTGGGCCTGCCCTACCTGACACGGGAAGTGGGCTCCGGCACCCGCGAGGTGGTGGATGAATACTTCCGCGGCGCCGGCGTGGCGCCGGACGACCTCAACGTGGTGATGGAACTGGGCAGCCCCGAGGCCATCAAGGGCGCGGTGGAAGCGGGCATGGGCGTGGCCGTCCTGTCCCTGGCCACGGTGCGCAAGGAGCTCAAGCTCAACGACCTGGTGGCCGTGCCCCTCCAGCCGCGCCTCATCCGCCCCCTGTCCCTGGTCTATGCGCCGGGCAAATTCCGCTCCCGCCTGCTGCAAACCTTCCTCGAATTCATGGCCGAGTC
>JAGUYQ010000227.1 GCA_020061285.1 Betaproteobacteria bacterium | reverse complement strand
TGGCGGGCAAGGTCGATTGCGGGGGCGTCGGACATGGGGACCACCTTTTGGGGTCTGGATCGTGAGAGGCGTGACGGCCAGGACAAGGCCTGCCCGTTGGGGCGGTTTCAGCAGAAAGTCCGAAAATAGGCGAGAATGGGCGACGGCGCAACCGACGGGAGGGATGGCGGACGTGGCTGGCGCAGCCAGATGACCCGGCGCTGCGCCGGGAGGTGCGGAAGCGGGTGCCCGACGTGTGTCGGCATTTCCGGCACCGGGGCTTGAGGCGCAAGGTTGCGGTCTATGGGGCAGGCCGGGCGGACGCGGAGGGCGTTCGCCCGGCCTTTCTTTTACCGCGAATTGCGCGCAGCGACGACTTCGGCCAGAGTCAGGCGAATGAAGTTGATTCGAACGGTGTCTCGGTAACAGTATGAAATTATTTATTTTATTATATCGAATGTCTTTTCTGGGAAGCTTGTGGGGGGGCAGTCGTCGGTTGTGGCCTGGACATCCTCGATGAAATCTGCTTCTTTGGTTCTATTCTCGGCAGTCCAGTCCTTCACCCGTTGGGTGATGTATTTATCGGCTTCGGCTGGGTGTTTTTTTAAACACTGATAGATGCGCAATGGACGACTGCATTCAGAGAAGAAAAAATCGCTCAGCCTAGGTTCAAAACGGCCTTGTCCGGATCCTGGCCTACACTCTCGCGAGACGGATCCGCCTATGGTTTAAGTCACTGGGGTACGAAGTTCAAGAAACGGTAAAGAACGAGCATCCACGAGGTGCATGATGGAACATTTGCGCAACGAGGATGACTGCCGAGAAAAGAAAGGGCTATGACGTTGCGAAAAGTGACCGTACGAGCGCCGTATGATTTCAAGATGTTCGCCGAACGCGCTTGTGACATTTGCAGCGTGTCAGCTGCGGTCGGGGGTGGAGAAGCCGACAGACACTGACCTGGAACGAATACCAACCGAAGGAGAAGGGACATGGGAACGATTACAGTCAAGGATGGCGCTCAAATCTTCTACAAGGACTGGGGCGATAAACAAGCCCTGCCAATCGTGTTTCACCATGGTTGGCCGCTGACGGCCGATGAGTGGGACAGCCAGATGCTGTTCTTCTTATCTCAAGGCTATCGCGTCATCGCGCACGATCGACGCGGCCATGGTCGATCGTGCCAGACCGACGCCGGAAACGAGATGGACACCTACGCCGCTGATGTTGCGGAGCTGGTGAAGGCGCTTGATCTCAAGAATGCGATCCATGTGGGACACTCCGCCGGCGGTGGCGAAGTCGCCCGCTATGTGGCGCGTGCGGAACGCAGCCGCGTCTCCAAGGCCGTCCTGATTGGCGCTGTGCCGCCGATCATGCTTAAGACGTCGGCCAATCCCGGTGGTCTTCCCCTCAAGGTGTTCGATGAATTCCGTGCTGCGCTGGCGGCCAATCGCGCACAGTTTTTCATTGATGTGTCGGCCGGGCCCTTCTACGGCTTCAATCGTCCTGACGCGAAGGTATCTCAAGGCCTCGTCGACAATTGGTGGCGTCAGGGCATGATGGGCGGGGCAAAGGCCCATTACGATTGTATCAAGGCCTTTTCCGAGACCGACTTCACCAAAGATCTCAAAGCGATCGACGTGCCGGTGCTGATCATGCACGGAGAAGACGATCAGGTCGTGCCCATCGAAAACGCAGCCAGGCTCGCGATCAAGCTGGTCAGGTTCGGCACGCTCAAGACCTATCCTGGATTGTCTCACGGCATGGCAGCCACGCATCCCGAAGTCATCAACGCCGACATGCTCGTCTTCTTCCGCAGCTAGTGTTGCCGACTCAAAATGGGTCTACATAAAAAGAGCAACACAGGGTCGCCTGCAAGGCGGCCCTGTAGCGAGTGGCTTGACTACGATATCAGACGCAGTCTCAAAGAGACATGGGTGCGGTGGGTATCTCATCCCTTCCCGGCCATGCGGCGTTGACGGCGTTGCGGCGCTCCGGGCGGCGCAGGGAGATGACGGCCACGGCGTCGTGGCGGGCAAGGTCGATTGCGGGGGCGTCGGACATGGGGACTCCTTTCCGGCCTGGGCAGGGCGGCCGCGACGCGGCAGGCGCGCCGGGACGGTTGCGGCAGATGTCCGGAGAATAGGCGAGAGGCGACGACGGCGCAACGGGCGGATTGGAGCCCGTTTTGGTGGCGGGGGGAGCGTCCTCCCGCCGTTGCTTTTACAGGGGCTTGAGCGCGGCGACAACCTCCGCCAACGGCAACCCCACCACATTGGTGTACGACCCATTGATCTTGGTGACGAAGCAGGCGGCGCGGCCCTGGACGGCGTAGGCCCCGGCCTTATCCATGGGTTCGCCGGTGGCCACATAGGCCTTTGCGGCCTCGGGCGAAATCTCGGCCATGGTCACGTCGGTGGACACGAAAAACATCCGGTCTTCGTGGTCCGGCATGACCACACACACGCCGGTCACCACGCGGTGCGTCCTTCCCGACAGCATGCCCAGCATGCGCTGTGCGTCGGCCTCATCCGTCGGCTTTCCCAGGATGTCGTCATCCACCACCACGACCGAATCCGCCCCGAGCACCACCGCGTCCGGGTGTCTGCCGGACACCTCCACGGCCTTGATGCGGGCCATGGCCTGGGCATATTCCTCGGGCGATTCGCTCTCGTCAGGCAGCGGCTCCAGGGCGTGGCTGGGCATGACCTTGAAATCCAGGCCCGCCAGTTCCAGCAACTCTTTGCGACGCGGCGAGGTCGAGGCCAGGATCAGGGGGCGCTTCATCACAGTCGTCCTTCTCTCTTTGCCGTTACAGGAGCATAAAAAAGGAAGGTTGCCCTTCCCCGGGGACGTCAGAGTCCCTGTTTTTCAAGCCCGGGCTGTGCGCCGCAGGCGACGGCGGAACCGCCGGTCGACATAGCGGAAAAACCATCCACATCCAGCGTAAAGAACATCTCTTTCAACTTTCGGGATCGCCTTTCCTCCCCCTCCTCCCCCTTACCCCTTCTTCCTGCCCGCCAACAGCGCGGCGCGCAGGGATTCGTC
>JAGUYQ010000294.1 GCA_020061285.1 Betaproteobacteria bacterium | reverse complement strand
CGCTGATATTCTCGCTTTCCAGTCCCTTTTCCAAGCTAGCGCGGCTTTCTTCCAGGGATTTGACCCGCTGTTCCAGCGCTACGCGAGGAGCGGGTGTTCCAAGGCGCTGCTCCAGTTCGGCGTTGCGCTGTTCAAGCTTTTCCAGTCGGGAGGAAAGACGCTTCAGTTCCTTCAGCAGTTCAGCCTGACCGGGTTCGGCTGCGGCGGCCGTTCCCGTCGCAGCCATCAGTGCGACGGCCAATGCCAGGGGTTTAAGGGGGAAATGCGCCATGTCAGTACCCCCCCTTCTTGCCGATGCCCACGTAAGTGAACTCATATTCCACTTCGAAAGGCTTGAACCAAGGGCGCACCCCCGTCAGGCGGTCGGTATGGCGGCCGAAATGGCTATGGGTATCGGCATTGGGCGGGAGGATGGTGTATTTCACCTGGTACTTGCCCGGACCCATCAATTTGACGTTGTCGCCATAGTGAGGGCCGTCGTTGGCCACCATGGGCATGAAGTCGCCACTGATCTTTTTGTTGTCGCCGAGCTTGGTGACTTCGTATTTCACCGTCAGGTAGGGCATCCAGGCCCCTTCCTCGAAACCGTTGGGATTATTGGCAAGGGCATGGATGTCCGCTTCCATGTGGACATCCGACTCCTCAGCCTTTCTCATCATGCCATCCGGTTCCATCGTGACGGGCTGGAGATAAACCGCTGCGATCTCCATGCCGTAGCGCTGCTGGGGGGTACCGATGGGATATTCCACCGCATGGGCTGCGGTACCGAATACAGTCAGGGAAATGCCGGTAAGGGCAGAAAATACAGAAGTGCGGTGAAGAAATTGCATATAGCCTCCTAGGTTAGTCAGTCAATGAATCAGAGGTTGGCTGGCTGCCGGTGGAAGACCGGCTTGGCTGGCTTACCTTGGGTTACTTGGTCAAAATCAGTTTTCCGTTGCGGGTGATGCTCAGGCGGTATTCCTCTCCGCCGTGGAGGATGCGCAACTCCCGCGCCCCAGCGAACAGGACGTCCGCCTGGACGCAGCGGGATTCCGCTTTTTCTTCCGGCGGCCGGGAGTCAGGCCGAAAAGGGGGGCGCTCGTTCATGGCCGTATCACCGCTTGGGTTCGGTCACGAAACCCAGCTTCTCGATCCCCGCTTCCCGCGCCGCGCCCATGATTTCGGCGATCTTCTGGTAACGTGTTTCCCGGTCCGCGCGCAAATGCAGTTCCGGTTGGGGACGGCGTTGGGCCGCGGCGTCGATGCGGGCTAGAAGCTCGCCTTCCTCGATGGCCGTATCGTTCCAGTACAGCCTGCCGTCGGCGTCCAGGGCCAGGGTCACCGTCTCGGGCTTTTCCTGGCTGACCGCGGCGGACTGGGGGAGGTCGATGCGGATGGCCTGGGTCATGAGGGGCGCTGTGACGATGAAGATGATCAGCAGCACCAGCATCACGTCCACCAGGGGCGTGGTGTTTATCTCGCTCATGGGGGCGGCGTGCCCCTCTTGCTGGAATCCGCCGAAGGCCATCATGCCGCTCCCTGCAACCGGACCGGGGCGCCGGCGGCCACATCGGTGGGCCGGACATGGCTGGGCATGCGGGCGCCGGTGGTGAGGAAGGCGTGCAGGTCATGGGCGAAGGCGTCCAACTCGGCCAGGAGGATGCGATTGCCGCGCGTGAAGGCGTTGTAGGCGAGCACCGCGGGAATGGCCACCGCCAGGCCCGCCGCCGTCATGATGAGGGCCTCGCCCACGGGGCCCGCCACCTTGTCCAGGCTGGCCTGGCCCGAGACGGAAATGCCCACCAAGGCGTGGTAGATGCCCCATACCGTGCCGAAAAGGCCGACGAAAGGGGCCGTGGAGCCCACCGAGGCGAGGAGGGTCAGGCCGGATTCCACCTTCGCTTGGCTGCGGACGATGGATTGGCGCAGGGCACGGGTAAGAAACTCTCCCCGTTCCAGGGCGCCTCCCAGGCTGCCGCTCGCATGGCGGTCGTAATGTTCCGCCGCTTGCTCTCCCCGGTGGGCGAGGGAGGCAAGGGGGCCTTCGGACGCCTCCCTGGTCAGCAGCGCGACGCCTTCCCGCAGGCCGGGAGCGTTCCAGAATTCGTCCAGGGCGCGGCCGGCCCTTTTCAGGCGGGCGCCCTGCCACACCTTGGACACGATAATGCTCCAACTGGCCACCGACATCAGCAGCAGCAGGATGGCGACGGCGTGGGACGCTGTGTCGCCTTGGGCCCAGAGGTGGGCGAGACCGAATGAAGTTTCCATGATTCAACTCTCCTGGTTCAGATGAAAAGCAATGGGGACCACCACCCAGGCCGAGACGGCCTTGCCGCCCTGGCGGGCGGGGACGAAGCGCCAGCGGCGGACCGTATTCAGGGCGGCCTGGTCGAGACGGGAGGAGCCACTGCTGGACTTCAACTCCACCTCTTCGGCGGCGCCTTCCGGAGTGACCTTGACCCGCAGGCGAACGGTGCCCTCCTCGCCCATGCGTTTGGAGAGGGTCGGGTAGGGCGGCGGCGGGTTCAGCAGATAATCGGCGTCGAAGCGGGCGGGCACGAGCGCGGCCTCCTTCGGCGCGGCGGCGGGCGTCGCGACGGACTCTTGGGACGGCG
>JAGUYQ010000260.1 GCA_020061285.1 Betaproteobacteria bacterium | reverse complement strand
GCCGTTCTCCGGCTTGAGGCCGTTGTGCTCCAGGCGCAGCACCGACAGGGCGGCGGTGAAGCCCGCCGTGCCGATGGCCATGGCGTCGAAGGGCCCCAGCCCGACTGGGAGTGGGACCACCCAGTTCGCCGGCACACGGGAGTAGGCGGCGTAGCCCCCGTCCTGCTCCACCCCGAGGCCGTAGCCGGTGACCAGCACCGCGTCCCCCTCCTTGAAGCGGGCATCCGTGGACGCCGCCACCGTACCGGCCACGTCCACGCCCCCCACCAGGGGAAAATTCTTCATGATCTTGCCCGCGCCGGTGGCGGCCAGGGCGTCCTTGTAATTGATGCTGGAGTAGGCGTTCCTGATCAGGACCTCGCCGGCGCCCACCTCGTCCGCGGACATTTCAACCAACTCCGAGCGCACTCCCCCATCGTCGCTAAATACACGCAGTGCTTTGAATTTATTGTTCAATGTCGCCTCCTGTAGGTTCCATATCACGGTAAACAATTATTCTTTACTATTTTTCTCGGTCATCCTACTATGTCTTATAGATGACTGGAGACCAGGGCTAGTGTACACAAAGTTAGCCCCATGAAAACTAGATTGATAACTACTATATAAACATCCGCCACGGGAAGATTCCATGACCATATCCACCGCCGTGCTCGGCGATTACTGGCCGGGCATCCAACTGTATTACCCGCCGGTCAAGTATGCCCCTTCCCTGGGCATCTATGAAGACCTGCCCGCCGCATCCCAGCGATTCCAGAAGCACGCGCGGCAAACCCGCGCCCATACCCTGCTCTTCGACCTGGAGGACGGCTGCCGCCAAAAGGCCCTCAGCCGCGACCTGCTGCGCCAGGAGCTGCCGGGGCTGGGGCGGGACGATTTGGCGGTGGCGGTGCGCATCAATCCCTTCCGCACCGAGGAATACGAAAAGGACCTGCAAATGGTGCGGGACCTGGCGGACCATATCGACGTGGTGATGCTGGCCAAGGCCGGCGAGGCCTACGGCGCGGCGGAAATCCGCGACCTGTCCGCCTGGCTGGCGGGGGTCAACGGCCGCATCACCATCCAGCCCATCGTCGAACACCCCAAGTCCCTCAAGATCGCCCCGGACCTGATGGCCTACCCGACGGTGAAGCACGTGGTCTTCGGCATCCACGACTTCTCCAAGGCCATGGGCATCCAGATCACCCCCCACAACTGGACCGAGGAGCTGAAATTCTTCCTCAACCAGATCATTTTCGAGGCCCGCATCGCCGGCAAGGGGGTGATCGGCGGGGTGGAGGTGCTCATCGGCGAGGCCACCATGCCCGACACCTTCCTCGAACCCCACGACATCCGCCGCTGGCTCGACCTGCACGGCGACGAGGAATCCCGCGTGGTCTTCCGCCACGCCTGCGAGGAAGCGGCCATGGGCCTCACCGGCAAGCAGGTCATCCACCCCAGTCACATCCACCTCTGCAAGGTGGCCTACACCCCCTCTCCCACGGCGGTGAAGCGGGCGGTGGACATCCTCAAGGCGGCGGTGGAGGCGGACGCCCTCCTGGGGGGCGCGATCAAGTTCGAGGGGGAAATGCTCGATCCCCCCATGTTCGGCAAGGCCCTCCAAGTGTTGCTGCGGGCCCACGCCCTGCGCGCCCTGGGGGACAACGACACCCGCTTCGCCCTGACGGTGCTGGAACTGCTGCCGGCGCAAGTAGTGAGAGAAAATTGGCCGTACGGGGTCATCCTATGACCCGTACGGCCAGCGAGCGAGCCACAATTAACTGAATTCCACGAGGAGCCCCCCCATGCCCTTCCCCCCCTTCAAGCCCTGGACCTGGCACCTGCCGGAACAGTTCAACATCGGCGTCGCCTGCACCGACGCCCACCTCGGCACGCCGCTGGAAAACCAGGTGGCGATGATCGTCGAGGACGACACCCTCGGCACCGCCCAGGCCACCTACAAGCAACTCGCCGAGCGCACCAGCCGCTTCGCCCAGGCCCTGCGGGACATGAACGTGCAGGAGGAAGACCGGGTGCTGATCCGCCTGCCCAACAGCCTCGCCTATCCCACGGCCTTTTTCGGCACCCTGAAGCGGGGCGCCGTCGCCGTGCCCACCTCCACCCTCCTCACCGCCGAGGAAGTGCTGTACTTGGCCAAGGACTCCGGCGCCAAGGTGCTGGTGACCGACAAGGCGGCGTGGGAAGGCCTCCACGACAAGCTGGCCGGCCTGGACAACCTGCGCCACATCCTGCTGGCGGGCAAGGGCAAGTTCACCACCGTGCCAGGGCTGCACGTGGTGGACCTGGAGGACGAACTGTCGAAAGTGGACCGCTGGATGCCGCCCCATCCCACCAAGTCCCACGACCCGGCCTACCTGGTCTACACCTCCGGCACCACCGGCTACCCCAAGGGGGTGCTCCACGCCCACCGCGCCCTCATCGGGCGGGAGCCGGCGGCGGAATACTGGTTCGACTTCGCCCCGGAGGGGGACCGCATCGTCCACTCGGGCAAGTTCAACTGGACCTACGTCCTCGGCTCGGCCCTGATGGACCCCCTCTACCGGGGCAAGACGGTGATCGTCCACGAGGGCAAGAACGACGCCGCCGGCTGGCTCAAGCTCATCGCCAAGCACGGCGCCACCATCTTCATCGGCGTCCCCACCATCTATCGCCAGGTATTGCAGAAAACCCAGGCCGGCCAGGCCGACGTGCCCACCCTGCGCCACTGCATGAGCGCCGGCGAACACCTGTCCGACGAAGTGCTGGCACAGTGGCGCAGCCGCTTCGGCCGGGACATCTACGAGGCGGTGGGGATGTCCGAATGCTCCTACTACCTGTCGGAGAACCTCTTCCGCCCCATCCGCCCCGGCTCGGCGGGCTTTCCCCAGCCCGGCCACGACGTGCGCCTCCTCGACCCGGAAACCCTGGCGGAAGTCCCCGTCGGCGAGGAAGGCATGATCTGCATCCCGGCGGACGACCCCGGCCTGTTCATGCAGTATTGGAACCTGCCGGAGGAAACGGCCAAGGCGTTCAAGGACCGCTGGTTCCTCACCGGCGACTACGCCAAGTTCGACGAGGACGGCTACATCTGGTTCCTCGGCCGCAAGGACGACATCATCAACTCCTTCGGCTACCGGGTGTCCCCCCACGAGATCGAGCGGGTGATGAAGAACCACCCGGCGGTGGCCGACTGCGCCGCCACCGGGGAAGAACTGTCCCAGGACAAGGTGCTGGTGGTGGCCTACGTCATCTTCCATCCCGGCGCCACGGCCAGCGCCGACGATCTGGCGCTGTACGCACGGGAACATCTGGCGGCCTACAAGGCGCCGAAGATCGTCTACCTGGTGGACGACTTTCCCCGCACCAAGAACGGCAAGGTGATGCGCAAGCAGCTCGCGCCGTCCCAGGCCCGCGCACGCTCGACGGTTTAGGCGGGAGGAAAGCGCCATGGCCCGCCACTACCGCCCCCGCCGCTCCATGCTCTACGTCCCCGGCTCGGTGCCCCGCTACCTGGAAAAGGCCCGCGGCCTAAAGGTGGACGCCCTGATCCTGGACCTGGAGGACCCGGTGCTG
>JAGUYQ010000034.1 GCA_020061285.1 Betaproteobacteria bacterium | reverse complement strand
CTTCGCCGCCACCCACAACCAACAGGGTATGCTCAAATGCCGCGCCACGGGGGTGGGCGAGCATACCGCCCTGGCCGGCATCGTCCGCCTGGTGGAGGAAGCCCAGGGCTCCAAGGCTCCCATCCAGCGCCTGGCGGACGTCATCTCCGGCTTTTTCGTGCCGGTGGTGGTCGCCGTCAGCATTCTGACCTTCATCCTGTGGTGGGGCCTCACACGGGACCTGGCCACCGCCCTCATCAACGCCGTGGCGGTGCTGGTCATCGCCTGCCCCTGCGCCCTCGGCTTGGCTACTCCCACCGCCATCATGGTGGGCACCGGCCGCGGCGCCCTGGCGGGTATTCTCATCCGCAACGCCGAAGCCCTGGAGAAGGCCGAAAAAATCCGCAGCCTGGTCACCGACAAGACCGGCACCCTCACCGAGGGCAAGCCGGTGGTCACCGATATTCTTCCCCTCCAGGCCATGAACGAGGAGGCCCTGTTGCGCCTCGCAGCCTCACTGGAACAGGGCTCCGAGCACCCCTTGGCACTGGCGGTGCTGAACATGGCGCGGGAAAGAGGCATTGCCCCCTTACCGGTGGAGAATTTCCAGGCCATTCCCGGCAAGGGAGTGGAGGGAAACATCGGCGACACCGCCGTCATCCTCGGCTCACTCCCCTTCCTGGCGGAGCGGCATGCCGCCGTGGACGAAGGCGCGGTAAATCATCTGGAGCAGGAGGGCAAAACCCTTGTCGGCTTGGCGGACGCTTCCGGCATGTTGGGCTATATCGCCATCGCCGACCGCCTTCGCCCTTCCTCGGCCCCCGCCATCGCCCGCCTGAAGGCCATGGGTATCCATGTCACCATGCTCACCGGGGATAACCCCGCCACGGCCGCCGCCATCGCCAAGCAGGCCGGCATCGTCCACTTTCTCGCCCACGTCCTGCCCCAGCACAAAGCGGAGGAGGTGCGGAATATCCGCAAGCAGGGCTTGGTGGTGGGCATGGCCGGCGACGGCATCAACGACGCGCCGGCCCTGGCTGCGGCGGATATCGGCTTCGCCGTCGGCACCGGCTCGGAAATCGCCATCGAGGCGGCGGACATCACCTTGATGCGCAACGACCTCGCCAGCGTCGCCGACGCCATCGAGCTGTCCCGTGCCACCATGCGCAAGATTCGGCAAAACCTGTTCTTCGCCTTCGTCTACAACGTCCTCGGCATCCCCCTGGCGGCCCTGGGCATGCTCAACCCGGTGATCGCCGGCGCGGCCATGGCCATGAGCTCGGTATCGGTGGTCAGCAACTCGCTGTTGCTGCGGCGCTGGCGGCCGAGACAATTCCCCTGAGCCATGCTAGGCTCAAAACGCCCTTCCTTCGGGCAATGATTAAACCGGCTGACACTAAGGAGAATGTGATGGAAAAGCTTGATCTGACTGTACAGGGCATGACCTGCCAAGGCTGCGTGAGCGGCGTCACCAAGGTGCTGGAGGCCATTCCCGGTGTAAGCGGCATCAATGTCTCCCTGGAAAAAGGGCAGGTCTCCCTCGGCTACGACCCTCATCAAGCCAACGTGGAATTGCTTAAAGCCGCCATTCGGGAGGCGGGTTTCGAAGTCGTCGCCTAGGCTCCCCACTAGCGAAACTCGATCAGTGCTGCCAGCCCGCTCCGCGCCTTTCGATAGGCTGCGGCGCGGGGTTTTACCGCACCCAGCGGGCGTGTTGGCACGCCACGGCAAATGCTCTAGACTTGGTGCCTTCCCACTTCGGCAACGCTTTCCACTTACGAGGAAAAAGATGGACGCCTCCCTCACCAAAGAACAACGCATCCTGCGCGTGATGCGCAAGGTTCTTGCCAATATCGTCAAGGACACCACGCCGAAACCCGGCATGCTGCACCCCCTTTCCGATCAGACCATCGACGATATCCGCAACTGCTTCGCCCTGATTTCGACCCGTGAAGCCGAATTGGCCCAGGAAACCGGCCTCAGCCCGTCCCGTCCCCATTTCTCCGATGAGCCTCAGACCGCCAAGGTCATTCCCCTGAAAAAAGGCAGCCTTAGCACCCGGAAGGGCGACAAAGACCCGCAATAGGCCGGCCATGGCAATCGATCTCCTGAATCTGCTGAATCTGGGCGACACGGCCGCGCCCGCCGCCTTCGCCGCCTCCCTGTTTTCCTTCGGCAAAAAACAAGCGCCGCCATCGGGCCCGCGTCAGATCGACGCCATCGACCGTTGTGTAAGCGAATTCCTGGAAAACCGCGACATCGGAAAATTCAGAGTGTTCACCACCCTTCACGAGCAACGGCCCATCGTCCACGTCCAGGCCGAAGCCCACAAAAACCTGCGCTTCTCCAACTTGATCGAAATTCGCATCCGCCAATACGTGGAAGAAGAAACCGGCCTGGAAATCGGTGCGGTGTATTGGCGCTTCCAAATGGAACATGCCGACGAACCTGCCGCGGAACAAGCCTCCTACGAGGATTATTCCCCTTCGCCGCAGGCCCAAGAGCCTTCACCCGCCTCCCCCGTCCCCTCGACTCAGCAGGCCCCGCCACCGGATTCACACTTGGACGATTACGACATCCACCGTCTGGCCAAGGAAGGCATCGATGTCCAGGAAATCTCCCAAAGCGAACTGGACGCCTTGATCGGCAGCCAAGCCTTCGGCAAAAAAGACGACAAGCTCTAGCTAAACTTTCCTTTGTTTCCCTCCTCAAAGGGATGTGGCGTTCGTGCCGCGCTTTGGAAGGAGGGCGAAATGGAAGGACTTCGGATCGTGGAGATGATCGGTCCCTTGAACCTCTGGGATACGGAAGGGGTGATGGACACGGCAGAGAAAGACTGGGTACGACAAAAAAACCGGGAACAAATCGAGATAGCTCTCACCAGCGAGGGGGAGGATCCCCTCGGCAAACCCGCGCCGCCTGGCGCTCCCCACTGAACGCTCAGTTTTCCAGGCGATGGCTTTCCTCGCCGGGGAGGCCGGTTTCGGGATCGATCCAATCGGAGATGCCGAGTTCAGCCTCGGCTTCTTCCAAGGTCTCCCCCGGCTCGAAGTCGGTCTCCTCGTTGTACTGCATGTCCTGCACCGCCTCCAACAAGGTTGCGAACGGGCCGTAGGTTTCTCCCGTTTCCTTGTCTTGCCAGAAAAAACCGTCCGGCCGCTCGATGATACGCGTTTCGTCGTAGTTAGCGGGAGTTTCAGGGATGATCGTCATGGTTCCACCCTCCTTCCAAGTGCGTGGGCCCAAGCGGGCCTGTTTGTTTATAGTTCTACCACGATGAATGCCCTTTTGCCAGAGGGTGGGCGATAATACCACCATGCCCCGCTGCAAACCCCAGACATTCGTCGCCGGCTATCTCGAAGCCTCCCCGATCATGACCCCCTTGCACCCTGTCGGCGCAGACCTCCCCTCTTCCCGCTGGCCGACCAGGGGAGAGTTGCAAGCCCTCGCAAACCAGGCCTCGCTACACACCGCCAGCGGCAAGCCGTTGCGCTTCGTGCCCCAAGGCCCGCGCGCCCGGCGCTTCGAGGAGAAATACGAGCCGCGCATTTATCTAACCGGTGAAGTCCAAACCCGTGCGGACAATTGGCACGACCTGTTCAATGCCCTGGTGTGGCTGGCCTTTCCCCGCGCCAAGGCGGAAATCAACCGCCTGCACTATGAAGCCGCCCTCCATGAAGAGGATAGCCGGCGTTCCCGCCCCAGGGACGTGCTGACCCTCTTCGACGAAAGCGGGGTCGTGATGGCCTCGACCGACGGAGAACTGGCCGCGTTGGCAAGGACTTTTCGCTGGAAAGAACTGTTCTGGCGGCGGCGCGGCGAAACCGCCGACCGAATGAGATTCCATCTGTTCGGCCATTCCCTGTACGAGAAAGCCTTGTTCCCCCATCTCGGCATGACCGGCAAGGCTCTCGCCGTCCCCGTGGATGAAGGTTTTCTGCACGCCTCCCCGGCCAAGCAACTCGCCGTGCTGGATCAGGCCATCGCCGACCGCCTTGCCCGGCCCGGCGCCCTCG
>JAGUYQ010000142.1 GCA_020061285.1 Betaproteobacteria bacterium | reverse complement strand
CCTGGGGGCTCTCCTGGAGTTCCTGGCGGAGGCGGAGGGGAATGTTTCAGCGGCGGCGATCGTCCACCGCTTTGCGGACACCCCTCATGCCCGTTACCTGGAAACGGCGGCACGCAGCGGGCGCTGGGATGGATTCAGCGAAGAGGAGCTGTCCCACGAGTATGCCGGGGCGGTGGAAAAATTGCGGCAGGAAAGAATGGCCGGCGAGCGCAGCAGAACGCTGGAAAAGCTTGAACAAAAAAACTTGCGGGACCTGACGCCGGAGGAACGGGAGCTGTACCGGCAAAGCTTGCGGCTGAGCGGCACCATGGCGCAATAGCCGATGTCATAAACAATAGGGCTAACATGGTAGAATTACTAAACTTTAGCCTGTTTTTTGGAATAGGGTCATGGCTGCAGAGAACGAAAAGAACGAGTCACGCTTGAACGACGCCGAAGTACGGCGCATGCGGCTCAAGAATCTGATTGCACTGGGCAAGGAACGCGGCTACCTGACGTACGCCGAAATCAACGACCATTTGCCGGATGAAATGCTGGATGCGGAGCAGATCGAAAGCGTCATCAGCATGATCAACGATATGGGCATCTCGGTGTACGACGAGGCACCCGATGCCGAAGCCCTGCTGATGTCCGAGGCGCCGCCTTCCGTGGCGGACGAGGATGCGGTGGAAGAGGCCGAGGCCGCGCTGTCCACCGTCGATTCCGAATTCGGCCGCACCACCGACCCGGTGCGCATGTATATGCGCGAAATGGGTTCGGTGGAGCTGCTCACCCGCGAGGGGGAAATCGAGATCGCCAAGCGCATCGAGGACGGCCTCAAGCACATGATCCAGGCCATCTCCTCCTGTCCCACCACCATCGCCGAGATTCTCGAGCTGGTCGAGCGGGTGGAAAAGGATGAGATGCGCATCGACGAGTTGATCGACGGCCTAATCGACCCCAATGCCGAAGGTGAGGGCGGGGAAGAGGAAATGGCCATGTCCGAGGAAAGCGAGGAAGAGCTGATTTCCGAGGAGGAGAGCGACGACGAGGGTAACGAAGGGGCCGTGGCCGCGGCCAACCTGGCGCAGATGAAGGCGGATGCCATGGTGCGCTTCCACGTTATCCGCGACGCTTTCGGCAAGATGCAGCAGGCCCTGAACAAGAAGGGTGGGGCCAATTCCAAGGGCTACAAGGAGCTGCAGGAAAGGATTTCCAACGAATTGATGGGCATCCGTTTCACGGTCCGCCAAGTGGAGCGCCTTTGCGACAGCCTGCGCAGCCTGGTGGACGAAGTGCGCGGCTATGAGCGCGAGATCATGGAAATGTGCGTGATCAAGGCGGGTATGCCGCGCCAATACTTCATCAAAGAGTTTCCCGGCAACGAGAGCAACTTGGATTGGGTCGTGCAGGAAATCGAGGCCGGCCACAAATACAGCGCTCCCTTGACCCGCTATCAGCACGCCGTCGTGGAATTGCAGCAACTGCTTCTGGATATCCAGAAGGCCGTGCAGATACCCATCAAGGACCTGAAGGACATCAATAAGCAAATGTCCACAGGTGAGGCGAAGGCCCGCCGCGCCAAGCGGGAAATGATCGAGGCCAACCTGCGCTTGGTGATTTCCATCGCCAAGAAATACACCAACCGTGGCCTACAATTCCTGGACCTGATCCAGGAGGGCAACATCGGCCTGATGAAGGCGGTGGACAAGTTCGAATACCGCCGCGGCTACAAATTCTCCACCTACGCCACCTGGTGGATTCGCCAGGCTATCACCCGCTCTATCGCGGACCAGGCTCGCACCATCCGCATCCCGGTGCACATGATCGAAACCATCAACAAGATGAACCGCATCTCCCGGCAGATTCTCCAGGAAACCGGCCTCGAACCGGACCCGGCGGAACTGGCGACACGGATGGATATGCCGGAGGAAAAGATCCGCAAAATCCTCAAAATTTCCAAGGAACCCATTTCCATGGAAACCCCCATCGGTGACGACGAGGATTCCCACTTGGGGGATTTCATCGAAGACGCTACCACCATGGCGCCGGTGGAAGCCGCCGTTTACGGCAGCCTCAAGGATGCCACCCGCGAGGTGCTGGAGACCCTGACCCCCCGCGAGGCCAAGGTGCTGAGGATGCGTTTCGGCATCGAAATGAACACCGATCACACCCTGGAAGAGGTGGGCAAGCAATTTGACGTTACCCGCGAGCGCATCCGCCAGATCGAGGCCAAGGCGCTACGCAAACTGCGCCATCCTTCCCGTTCCGAGCGTCTGCGCAGCTTCCTCGATAGCGAGGGAGGCTGAGCCGTACCCTGGGTCTGTAGCTCAGTCGGTTAGAGCAGGGGACTCATAATCCCTTGGTCCAGGGTTCGAGTCCCTGCGGACCCACCATAAACAAAAGGGCTTGCCACAGGGCAAGCCCTTTGTGTTTTAAGAATGGCGAGCGTCAAGCCATAGGGCATAAGCCCGATAGGTGGCGTTCATGTCAAAGGGAATGCCGAACCGGCGGTAATGGGAACGGCAGGCGTTGTTATAGGCTGTCTGGTTGGCGTAATGATGGGGGTCGGGGAAAAGGGCTTCGAAACTCTGCCGTTTTTCTTCGTCGTGGAAAATCTTATTCATCGGTGGAGGTGGCGAGAGTTTCGGGTGGGAGGGCTCACCTGTGATGGGCCCTCCCATCCCGTCCATGCTTTGCAGTTAAACTGCATCCCACATGGCCTCCCCGCGAGTTGGCGAGGTATTGGAGGAAGCGGTTTTTCTGCCGCCCCACTGCCTTCGGAAGGCGATGGGGAGAGGAAGAAATTGACTCCCTGTTGTCATCCTAGACCGTGGGCGTGAAAGTTCAAGGGCGGTCGGTGCTCTATACTGAAGGCAAGATTGGGATGCCGGCCATGCGGATTATAGTCAGATACTGGATTTCCAACCCTCCTGTGGGGGGCGAAGAGGGTGGGCGAGGGGGGTGGGTCGATCATTCCAGCCATCCGTCGAGCCGTTTGGGTTTGCATAATGCCATTCTGGCGGCGGAAGACCGTCTGGCGATTTTGCGTAGCCGCTATCAGGCTGAACCCCATGGCTGCAATATTTTCATCGAGTCGGGAAAACGTACGGTGATGCTCAACGTGCGGGAAGCGGACGATTTGCTGGGGATGCTGCAAGATGGGGGCATGGCGTGGGAAACATTGGCCGCCCTGGTGGAGGTGAATCCTTCTGGAACCGCCCCCTCCGGGGAAACGGCGGCTGTGCCCGATCATGCTCGGGAAGTGGCGGAGTACGAAACGGATGCTCTTCAAGGGCGGCATCGAATTGATTGCGACGTGTAAACTCGGGTCGAGGCGCGGTAAAATTTCTTTATGGATAATCAGCCACGACAGAGTTGTTTGCAGTGCCAACACTATTACGTTACCTGGGATGAGCGGTTTCCCTACGGCTGTCGCGCCATGCAGTTCAAAAGCCGCCAGTTGCCGCTACTGGAGGTGCGCCAAGCGGATGGCGGGATCTGCCTGTCGTTTGCGCCAAAGGTATCGGAGGCGGAGTGCAAGTGACTCCTGCCGGGCCCTTGGCTAAAATGGCGCAATCTCGTAGAAAGGCCCACCGTGACTGACCGATTGACTCTGGCGCTTCCCGATGACTGGCATTTGCACCTGCGCGACGGCGCCCACATGGCGGCCGTGCTGCCCGATACCGCGCGCCGCTTCGGCCGGGCCATCGTTATGCCCAATTTGCGGCCGCCGGTGACCACGGTCGAGGCGGCTGCGGCCTACCGTCAGCGCATCCTGGCGGCCCTGCCGGAAGGGAGCGGTTTTCTCCCCTTGATGACCCTGTACCTGACCGACAATACCCCGCCGGAGGAAATCGTCCGGGCCAAGGAAAGCGGCTTTGTGCATGGGGTGAAGCTTTATCCCGCCGGCGCGACCACCAACTCCGATTCCGGTGTCACCGATATCGCCAAGTGCCGCCACACGTTGGCGGAGATGGAAAAACAGGGGCTGCCTTTGTTGGTGCATGGTGAAGTGACCGACGGCGAGGTGGATGTCTTCGACCGGGAGAAGGTCTTCATCGACCGCGTGCTGTTGCCCGTGGTGCGGGATTTTCCGGGCTTGAAGGTGGTGCTGGAGCACATCACCACCCGGGACGGGGTGGATTTCGTCAAGGAATCCTCGGGCCTTGTAGGGGCCACCATCACGGCCCATCACTTGTTGTATAACCGCAATGCCCTTTTCCAGGGCGGGATTCGGCCCCACTACTACTGCCTGCCGGTGCTGAAGCGGGAGGAGCACCGCCGTGCCCTGATCGAGGCGGCTACCGGGGGGAATGCCAAGTTTTTTCTCGGCACCGACAGCGCGCCCCATGCCAGAGGCGCCAAGGAGTGCGCCTGCGGTTGCGCAGGCATCTACACCGCCCACGCGGGCATCGAGTTATACGCCGAGGTGTTCGAGCAAGCTGGCGCCCTGGATAGGCTGGAAGCCTTCGCCAGCTTTCACGGCCCCGATTTCTACGGCTTGCCGCGCAATCAAGGAACGATCACCTTGGAGAAATGCGCATGGCAACCGCCGTCGGAAGTGCCTTTCGCCAATGAAACCCTGGTCCCTTTGCGCGCGGGGGAAGAGATAGGCTGGCGGCTGGTGCCCTAACCCGGCGCTGCCGTGCACTGGCAGGACTGTTCCGGGACCTCCTTCGCGGGGCCTTTTGGGGTAAACAGTTCCACAATCGGCGCGGCGGCTTCGGCGCCATGCTCGCGATAGAGTTGCAGCAGCTTCTCGGCGGTGGCCTGCCAGCGGTCGCGCCCGGTGGTGATGGTGTCGCGTAGCTGGATCGCATTTCCGCTATCTATCCAGTGCTGGTAGGCCCCTAGCAGTTCGGGGTAGAGCTCCCGCCGCATGCCGCGGTAATTGCCAAAGTAGAAGTGCAGGGACGGGATGTTGTCCCGTTCCAGCAAGATCGGCAGGGCATGCAGGCTGTCGGCCAGATGGTCGCGGACGGCGCGGGCAATTAATTCCGCCTTGGAGGCGGAAAGGGTCAGCAGCATGTCGTTCCATTCGTCTCCCAAGAGGGTGCCGGCGCGGCACTCGCCCACTTCGTGCAAGATGGCGGCCTCCAACTCGCTGTCGGTCATGGCTTCCAGGGCGGTTTCGGGGTCGTGCTCAAAGCCATAGTGCTCGAGGGCGCGTTGCATCGGACCTTCGGTTCTACGCCAGCGCCATTCCTCGATCCGCTCCCACAACAGGCGGCGCAGAGACTCCCGGCGCACGTAAATGGTTTTGCCCTGGCTCATGGCGGGCGGGGCGGCGAGGTCCCTCGCTTGTTCGCCGCCGGAGACCAGGACCGTGAAACCGTCCCGTTCTTCGGTGCGCAACAATTCCCCGAGAAAGAAATGGGGTGCCGCATGGCCGCCGTAGCCGCCGCTGTACACCAAGCCGAGAGGGGTGAGGGAGCGGTTGATGGCGTCGCTGTCGAAAGGGAGAAACTCCGTTCCGGCGACGGGGAGGGGCGAGAACGGCTCCTCCTCGACGGTTTCCCACAGCCGTTCCCGTTCCGACAGCCAGTCGCCGAGTTCTTCCTTCGGCAGACTGTCTGCGAAGCCGTAGCCCTTTTCCCACCGATAATATTCGCGCATCTTGAGCAAATACGTGCACATGGTGTAGTTGCGGGCGTGGCGCGCATCGGCGATGAGGCAATTGCGCTGCACGGCAGTGCGTAATTCGGTGGAGACGGTCATGGGAAACCTCTTAATCCTGACAGAAACACTTAGTTATAAGGCTAGCATTTCCTCGGTTCCCTGCCAAACGGGAACTTTATACCCGGGAAGGGTACAATGGAGGGCGAAGCTGGCCAGACAGTCGCTGCACGGGCAACCGTGTGGAGGAAAGTCCGGGCTCCGTAGAGCAGGATGCCGGCTAACAGCCGGACGCCGCGAGGCGATGGAAAGTGGCACAGAAAACATACCGCCGATGGCCCGCAAGGGATCAGGTAAGGTTGAAAAGGCGCGCTAGCGCCTTTCAGTAAAGGCTAACCCGCTTGCCGGGTTATGCCGGCGCTAAAAGGCGCGCACTCCGCAAGGAGGGCGGGTGGGGGCGTAAGCCTCCGCCAGGTAAGAGCTCACCGCGGACCTGGCAACAGGTCCGGCAGGCTAAACCCCATCCGGAGCAAGGCCAAATAGGGAAGCGATAGCGTGGCTCGCGCTGCTTCCGGGTAGGCCGCACGAGCGCACGGGTAACCGTGCGCCAAGATGAATGACTGTCCACGACAGAACCCGGCTTATCGGCCAGCTTCCCCTTCTCGTTTTGCCCCTTGCCCTTACCTTGGCGGACCCTTCCCTGGATATTCTTTCGTCATATTTTTTCGCGAGTCGGCAATCCTTCATTGCGCCGGTCTTAACAAGTTACATGCACAATATTTCGTATCTTGTTCTTTATTAATAATAAAAAATTTCCATTAGCAACATCTCCTAAGTCATTGTCCTGTAAAGCAAAACAGTGAAATTTCCCTTGACCGGGGTATGAAATTTTTTTATAGTGGGAAATAGTGGAGGAATGTGGGGAATTGTGGAGATTCCCTCTTGGGTCGGACGATAAAGGGGCGCCATGTTTCGCGGTGTTGCGAATCTCAATCTGGATAGCAAGGGAAGGCTGGCGATGCCGGCCAAGTACCGTGACGCCCTGCAATCCCGCAGCGAGAACCGTCTGATCGTGACCGCCGATCCCAGCAAATGCCTGTTGATTTATCCCTTCCCCGACTGGGAGCCGATCGAGAAGAAGCTCAACAGCCTGTCCAGTTTCAATCCCCAGTCCCGCGCCTTGCAGCGATTGCTGGTCGGTATGGCCAGCGATACCGAGATGGATGGCGCGGGGCGGATATTGCTTTCCGCTCCCCTGCGCCAGTTCGCCGGCCTGGAAAAAAACGTGGTGCTGGTCGGGCAGGGTGGCAAGTTCGAACTGTGGGACGAAGAGAAATGGAATGCGCAACTCGACGAGGCCTTGGTGTTCCAGAGCGGCGGCCTGCCGCCGGAACTGGAAGGCTTCTCGTTGTGAGTCCGGGGTCGGCCCATCGGCCGGTCTTG
>JAGUYQ010000275.1 GCA_020061285.1 Betaproteobacteria bacterium | reverse complement strand
GGCCGCGGGGAGAGAAAAACCGTCCCTGGAACCAGCCCACCGCCGCCGGGAACAGGGCCAGCAGCAGGCAGAACAGGCCCGTCGCCACCACCGCCAGGGGCGCCGCCATGTGGCCGAAATCGTGCAGGCTGACATAGACCCAGCTCACTCCGGCGCCGAAAAAACCAACCCCGAAAGCCAAGCCGCTCCAGGCGGCGCGGCGGGCCGACGCCCCCCACCAAAGACGAAACAAGGCCGCCAGGGCGAGAACCGGCAGCCAGTAGTAGTAGAACGGCCCGTAACCGGCCACTGCCGCGACCCCCAGGCCGAAAGACAGGAGCAGGGACGGCACGGCAGACGCAATTGAGCGCATGGGAATTCCTCGCCGGCGGATACCGGCCGATGACCATTTCAACACGGCACTATTTTAGCCTTAAAAAATAGGTGTTTTTACCAATTCATCCGCAAAGATATACTGCTAGAGTTACACATGATCAGTAAAAACCCAGCATATCAAAGGGAATTATCATGTTGAAAAACCTCACCATTAAGAAACAGCTTCTCCTGTTCATGGTGTCCACGTTCTTGCTCCTCATCCTCGCCACCGCGATCGCCATCATCGGCATGAATCGAACCGAAAATCGCTTCACCGTCTTCCTCGAGCAGGACCAGGCCCTGCTGATGAAATACAATGAGATGTACGCCCAGGGCCTGCAAATGGGCCAGGCCCTGCGCAACATTATCCTCGACCCCGCCAACCGCAAGGCCTACGACAACTTCGAAAAGGCCTCGGCGGATTTCGACAACGCCCATGCCAAGGCCAAGCAACTCGCCGGCGACGACCCCCTCAAAGCCAAGGCCCTGGCAGAGATCGACGAGGTGCGCGGCAAACAGAAGGCCGTACAGAAGGATATTATCAGCTTGGTATCCGCGGGCGGCATCGAGGAGGCCAAGGTCAAGCTCAACAAGGAAGAAACCCCGGCCTGGCGCAGCATCAAGAAAACCATCCTCGACCGCATTGAAATCAACGACAAGGAAACCGCCGAGTCCAAGGAAGCCATGCTGCGCGCCGTGAGGACCGCCGAGATTTCCAGCATCGTCCTCGGCGCCATCGCCATCGTCGTCGGTCTCGCTCTCTCCGGCTTGATCGTCGGCAACATCACACGGGAACTGCGCGCCTTCACCCATTCCATGCACGAACTGGCGGACGGCAAGGGAGACCTCACCCGGCGCCTGCCGGTCCACGGCCGCACCGAGTTGTCGGAGATGGCCGCCGCCTTCAACAAGTTCATGCAGGGCTTGCAGGACATCGTCAACACGGTGAAGGGCAACTCGGAGCGGGTGTTGAGTTCCGCCTCCGAACTGAACCACACCTACGCCCTGATCAGCGACGGCTCCCGCGCCCAGAACGAGGCCGTATCCTCCACCGCCGCCGCCGTGGAGGAAATGACCGTGAGCATCTCCTCCGTAGCCGAAAGCGCCGACCACGTGCGGGAACTCTCCAACGAGAGCCTCAACCGCTCCCGCGACGGCTCCAACAACCTGTCCGAACTGGTGCGGATGATCGGCCAGGCCCAGTCCGCGGTGCAGGAAATCGTCGGCTCGGTGGAAGCCCTGATGCACAACATCAGCGCCATCACCGGCGCCACCCAGCACGTCAAGGACATCGCCGAGCAGACCAACCTCCTGGCCCTCAACGCCGCCATCGAGGCCGCCCGTGCCGGCGAACAGGGCCGCGGTTTCGCCGTGGTGGCCGACGAGGTGCGCAAGCTGGCGGAGAAATCCTCCCAATACGCCAACGAGATCAGCGCCGTCACCGACGAACTGGGCCACCAGTCCAGCACCGTGGAGGGCGCCATCCAGAAAGGCATGAAGGCCCTGGAAGTGAGCGGCCAGTTCACCGGCAAGGTGGACGAGGTGCTGCACAAGGCCAACGACATCGTGAAGGAAACCAACGCCGGGGTGGACGACATCTCCTCCTCCATGAAGGAACAGTCCGCCGCCAGCAACGAAATCGCCCGCAACGTGGAGCAGATCGCCCAGATGGCCGAGGCCAACGACGCCGCCGTGTCCCGCTCCGCCGCCACGGTGGCCGACCTGGAAACCCTGGCCGTGAACCTGCAAAACGCCGTCGGCAGCTTCCGCTCCTGAACCGGTTTTGCGCAATAAAAAACGGCGGGACATCCCGCCGTTTTTTGTTTCCGGCTTCCGCCGCTAATGAATCTCAGCCCGCCGCATCGAGGGCCTGGCTGATGTCGGCCATGATGTCGTCGATGTGCTCGATGCCGATGGACAGGCGCACCATGTCTTCCGACACCCCGGCCTTCTCCAGTTCCGCCGGGGACAACTGGCGGTGGGTGGTGGTGGCGGGGTGGCAGGCCAGGGACTTGGCGTCGCCGATGTTCACCAGGCGCACGATCAGCTTCAGGGCGTCGATGAACTTGGCCCCCGCCTCCCGGCCGCCCTTGATGCCGAAGGAGAGGATGCTCGACGCCCGCCCCCCCATGTACTTCTGCACCAGGGGGTAGCTCTCGTTGTCCGGCAGGCCGGCGTACTGCACCCAGTTCACCTTGGGGTGGTCCTTGAGGAACGCCGCCGCCTTCATGGCGTTGTCGCAATGGCGGTCCATGCGCACCGGCAGGGTTTCCAGCCCTTGCAGGATGAGGAAGCTGTTGAAGGGGGAAATGGCCGCGCCCATGTTGCGCAGGGGCACCACACGGGCCCGGCCGATGTAGGCGGCGGCCCCCAGGGCTTCCGTGTACACCACGCCGTGGTAGGACACGTCGGGCTCGTTGAGGCGGCGGAACTTGTCCTTGTGCTGGGCCCAGGGGAACTTGCCGGAATCGACGATGATGCCGCCGATGCTGGTGCCGTGGCCCCCCATGTACTTGGTCAGGGCGTGGACCACGATGTCCGCGCCGTGCTCGAAGGGACGGCACAGGTAGGGGGTGGGAACGGTGTTGTCCACGATCAGGGGAATGCCGTGGGCGTGGGCGATTTCCGCCAGGGCGCCGAAGTCCACCACGTTGCCCTTGGGGTTGCCGATGGATTCGCAGAAAATCGCCTTGGTCTTGGCGTCGATCAGGCGCTCGAAGCTCTTCGGGTCGCGATAGTCTGCGAAGCGGGACTCGATGGCGTACTGGGGCAGGGTGTGGGCGAAGAGGTTGTAGGTGCCCCCGTACAGCGTGCTGGTGGTGACGATGTTGTCCCCCGCCTCGGCGATGGTGAGGATGGAGTAGGTGATCGCCGCCATGCCCGACGCCAGGGCCAGGGCCCCCACCCCGCCCTCCATGGCCGCCACCCGTTGCTCCAGCACCGCGCTGGTGGGGTTCATGATGCGGGTGTAGATGTTGCCCGGCACCTTGAGGTCGAACAAATCGGCCCCGTGCTGGGTATCGTCGAAGGAATAGG
Source organism: Betaproteobacteria bacterium (assembly GCA_020061285.1). The sequence continues at coordinate 443 of JAGUYQ010000275.1, read as the reverse complement.
AAGTGGTCTGGTAAATGGGCACCGCCACCGCGTGGGTGGTGGGCTCGGGGCTGTAACCGCCGTGGACGGCGATGGTTTCGATTTTCATGGTTCCCTCGTGGTTCTTGTGGTGTTGTCTCGCAAGGAGCAATTATCGGCCAAGGAGAGAACCTTGTCACGGCGGCTCCCTCCCCCGCAAGCGGGGGAAGGCGGGGGAGAGGGAAAACACGCCCCTCCCGCCAAAGGGGTTAGAATCCCCCCCATGACCCCCGCCTACTGGAACCAAGCCTCCGACGAACTGGCCCGGCGCGACTCGGCCCTGGCCCCCCTCATCGCCCGCCACCGCCACGAGAGCCTGAAAAGCCGCGGCGACACCTTCGCCACCCTGGCCCGTTCCATCGTCGGCCAGCAGATTTCCGTCAAGGCATCGGAGAGCGTGTGGCGGCGCTTCCTCGCCGCCCTCC
>JAGUYQ010000170.1 GCA_020061285.1 Betaproteobacteria bacterium | reverse complement strand
CGTCATTCACCACCAGGTCGTTGTCCGCCGCATAAAACAGCTCGACATTGTTCTCGTCCAACCCGGCCCTGAATTCGGTGCCTTTCGCTATCGCCACTTCTCTGCCGGGAATATCCGTGGAGAAGAGCAGCCAAGCGCTATCGGGAACGAACTCGCGGCGGCCGGCCTTCAGGACGTCTTCATAATAAAAATTCAAGTGCCGCGCGGTGAAGCCATTGATTTTGTCCTGAGCCTTCTTGAATAGCCGCAGGAAGGCGAAATACAAGCCCATCGCGGGATCGTGGTCGTGCCGCTCAAGGGACGCGCCCAGGATGTCCTTGGTATTTCTCCGCAGAAACAATAGGGCGTTGTAAAACGCATGGAAGTTGGATTTCAGGAACTGCGCGATGGCTTGCGGATCGGCCGCAGCGTCGGGGACAGCCAATCCCGTCTTGGGTTTTCCGCCGCATTCCCAAATTGCGCTGAACGCCCGGAATGCCGCTTCCGCACCCGGCTCGTGGGATTGCCGCAGAAACAGGCGCAATCGCTGCAATTCCGTCCGGAGGGTCTTCTCGATCAGTTCGCGGATGTTCTCGCGGGTCCGTGCCGCCGCCACGCTCGATAACTTGCCGAGGCCGAGGAGCCAGGAGTCGATTTTCAAAGCCAGCCGGAAGGCCGGCATCGCCTCCACGCCGACGCCGCTATCCCGCCACTGGGAGAGCGTGGCCCCCGAATCCCGGATGAACGCGGAAAACTCCGCTTCAACCCCGTGGACGTTCGTCGCCAAGATGGAAGCGAGAAGGCTGGCCTCGTCGGCTTCGAAGAACTCCCTCCAGCTTCCATCCGGCTGGTTGCTGGCGTCGTGGTATTTCAAGAGACCGGCATACTCCACGGCCAGGGACAACAAGTCCTCGAAACGCATCTCGTCCACATTGAAATATCCATCTCTCAATGCGGGCAAGAGGCGATCGTCCTGGCTTGTGCCGTCTCTTATCATTAACTTGGCCATCAGACTTTAGGTCCGGTTGTAAAACGTCGGCTGATTTCATTCAACGAGATTGGTGGCTTCCCGGAAATAAAAGGGATAGACCAGATTGCTTCTGCTGTTCGTCGTCCTGACCGTGTAATGGAGCTTGATATACAGGACGCCGCCGTATGCCTGTTCTTCATTTATCTCGATATCTTCCAAATCGATCCTGGGCTCGAAAAAAAGCACGGCCCGCTGGATCGCGTCCTTCACCAGCGTCAACGTGCTTTCAGTGATATTTTCAAAAACCAGCGCTTTCAGCCCGCAGCCGTAGGCGGGCTGCATGACCCGCTCCTTGGGCAAGGTGGCGATGAGAATGCGCAGGCTCTCGTCGATATCCTCTTCGCCCGCGACCATCCCGACCGTTCCCGATTTCTTGTTGAATTCGGGCGGGAATCCCCAGCCTGTTCCGAGAAATGATTTATCGGTATCCATCGCCGCACCCCGCTAATTGATCATCACCATCGAGCCTTTTACGGTCGTCTGTCCCGGCGAGGAAACTTCCACGCTGGCATTGCCCTTGGCCGTAAAAGCGGCGTTCGCGGTATGGCTGATATTCGTCGCGCTGGCCTTCATGTCCGCCTTGGAGTCGATCTCCACGTTTCCCGTGGCCGAGAGGCTGATCTTCCCCTTGGCGGAAATGGTGATGTCCTTTGGGCTGTCCAGCAGTATCCCGTCCTCGCTGAGCTTGGCCTGGTTGCCGGTCTGATCCTTGAGAAGAATGGATTTGCCGTCGTCGCTGATCACGATCTGGTTGTTGGCGGGCGTGATGATGGTGATGATCTTCTTGTCGTCGTCGAATTCCAGCTTGAGCTTGCTCTTGGTGACAATCGCCTTCTTGAAATTGTCCGCGGTCAGTTCATAGGCCGGCTTCCGTTTGCTGCTGTACAGGCTGCCCAGAATGACGGGATTGGACGGATCGTTGTTGAAATAGCCGAGCACGACCTCGTCGCCGATTTCCGGCACGAAAAAGGCACCGATCCCGTCGGAGGCGTAAAACATGGACAGCCGGGCCCACACCCCGTCGGTTTCGGCCTGCAGGACCGGAATCGAGACCTGGACTTTGTATTGCCCCTCCGGATCCGCATCCAACTTTTTCACCACGCCGATATGCAGGCCCTCGATTCCCGGCAGGAACCCGGAGGCAGGGGGCGCGACCAGGTCGCGGCTTTCGGCGAACCAGCCTTGCGGCATGCCGAACTCGACTTCCGTGACCCAGTTCCCGTCCCGCACCGCATGGTTGACCTCGCTGACAAAGACCTTGCCGTTGAACCGGTTCCCGACGCCCTCAAGCTCGATCAATTCGCCGGCCTTGGCCTTGGCGCTGCCCTGGAACTTCATCCGCCCCCGTATCCTCGCCAAGCCGGCCTTGACCTGCTGCCCGTCGGCCCAGGATTTCAGCACAGCGCTTTCCAGCGGCGCCGGGGTCTGGAGACGGAACGAATCCAGGCCGATCACTTTCGCCAGGGTGGCGGAATCCAGGTTTCCCTGCGCGTTCAGCGTCTGGGGTGCCGCCTGCTGTTGCACGATGGCCTGATTCTTCAGGTCCCAGGAGACCCCTTCTACCTTCGAGAATTGGGTCCTCGCATCGATATCGGCGTGGAACTCCATCAGGTCGCTGCCGTAGGTGACTTTCAGGGAGGGGGTGCCGCCGGTTGCCGGCGCCTTGACGGACACCTTGGCAGCGTCCACGATCACCAGCAGGCCGTTGACCTCGGCGCGGGACAGCATGAAATCCCAGTCCGTGCAGTAATACTGCACCAATTCCTTGTACTGGGTGGTCGTGGCGGACACGTCCGAGGACAGGCCGCTGCTGTTCCCGATAAGCTTGGTGATGATATCGCTGTCTTTCGAGTCCACGTAATTGGCGTTCTTGCGGCCTATGGTCATGGCGACGGCCTTGTCGCGGCATTCGACCACCAAGCGGGAATAATTGTCGCCGGTGATCTTGATGCCGTGCTTGACCACGACGCCCTCGAAAATGGTGTCCTCCTGCGAACCGTAGCCGGCATTGATCTTTATCGCCTGGCCGGGCTTGAAGTAGTCGGCATCGCTGACGGGAAAATCCTTTTTGGGCATATCCCCGTCCACGACGACAATCTCGGCCACCGGTATCTTGTTGATGGCTTTCCTGACCGACACGGATACGACCTGCACCGTCCCGGGGAGCGCCGTGCCGTTGCTGAAGAGGGACAACCTGACAACCCCGCCTCCATCCATCGCCGGTGAGCTCGCCATGCCGCCCTACCTCAACGGGGGGAAACTCAGCCTGGTGCCCGGCTTGATGTCCCGAAAATTGGTGAGGCCGTTGAACTTGGCGACCTCGAGATAATAGGCGCTGTTCTTGTAGATGCGGAAACACAGCAAGGGCAGGGAATCCCCCGCCTTAACATCGATGGAATGGGTAAGATCGGGCGAACTCAGATTGGCGCCGTTGGCGGCCTCTTTCGGGCCGACATACTGAATGAAAGTCAGTTTGATCTTCGCCCTCAGCGGCACCCCGCTTGGCTTGAACAGGGTATATTCCACCTTCATCGAGCAAAGCTTGCCGACGAACTTGAAGCCCCCCCACACCAGCATGACGGTGTTCGGCTCGTGCTCCGTTCCAACCAGCGTGTAAACCACTTTCTTCAGGTCGTCGAGCTGGGACTCGACATCGATGGCCGTCGAGCTTAGAGATACCGGCGGCACGACGCCGGTGCCGTCCATCACGATATCGAACTCGATTTTCTTTTCGCCTGCATTGTTGAACTTCGGCTGCATCGCCGGGGTTCCCATGGCGCGGGTATTGTTGTAGGAAATATCGAAATTGCGGGCGTAATTCGACGGGTTCAGCCTGACCGTAAACGCTTCGCTGGTCTTGGGGCCGGTGACGTTCCCTTTATCGTCAAGCTCGCATGGCGTTATTGTCAGTTTCGTGACCAATCATCGCTCCTTCATTTCCTGCATGGTTTCCAGGATCAGCCTTTTGCACGCTTCAAGAATCTCCTGCTTCCTGGTCTCTTCGGCAGCGGTTTCCCCCTGCTCATCGCTCGATTCGCAGCGTTGTACCACGTTGGACTTGACCACCATCTGCTTGATCTCGATCGACATGGCATTCAGAGAGTTCGAGAGGAACTCAGGTAACACAACTCGATCGACTCGATGGCCACTTCATTCTTGGTCGAATTGAAACTTTCAACGCTCCACTTGACCGGATAGGCGTCGGTGAACTCCCAGCCGCAGACAGGATTTCCTTCCTCGTTCAGCAAATAAACACTGATCAACGACGGCACGATGGGCAAGTTGAAATTCGTCTCCAGCACCGTCTGGCACCATGTGACCAGCGGAGAAGTCAGGTCGGCGATCCCGCGCTTCAATACCAAGTTCGTATGCTTGAGGGATTTCGGCAATAGGCGCACGTACTGGTTGCCCCCTTCCACGATCGGCTCGGTTTCCATTTCAGATGAAATACCGGACACCTCCTGGAAGGAAGTATCGGAATTACCCTGTGTCGCCGCGAACACGACCTTGAAATAAAAAGCCGGCAGCGGATAGCCGTCAGAACCCATGGATTCATCGTATACAAAAATAGGGGGAGGATCGCCCCTCCCCCGTGACTACGCAGGCATCATCAACCGTTGGCGATGGTGAGCCCTTCATGGACGATCTCGATGGATTCGACCGCCACTTCGTTGCCCTCCGACTTGAGGTCCGTCCCGGTGATCTTGGTCGGCCAGGCGTTCGCCAGCGTCCACACCATGGTCGGTTTCCCAGCCTCATCGAGCAGGCTAATCGTAACCGGCACGCGCTTGATGGTGTTCATCTTGATCTGGTTGAGCCAGTCCCAGAACTTGTTATCCCCCTTGAAGACGCCTTTTTTCATGGTGACGTTGCCATACTTCTTCAGCCCCGGCATCTTGATCGGCGAAAACACCGGGTTATCCCCGTGCCGGTATTTGATTTCCTCCGACTGGACATCCAGCCCGCTCACCTCTTGGAAGGACATCACGTTGGAATCCCACTTCACCTGGAAATAAAACTTGGGCAAAGGCCATACTGTTGCCGACTGTGCGGAACCGTCATCTGCCATGACACACTCCTTTATCTACAAAAATGTTAATGCTACTTGGACGATACGTTAACTTACCTAAGCCGCCATTAGGACTTCTGCATCTGCTGCTGGAAGGTGATCTCGATGAATTCGGCCGGGTGGCTGATCGCCACCAGCACCGTCACCCTCAGGATGCCTTCCAGGATGTCGTCCGGCGTCATGGTTTCCCCAAGACCGCAGAAAACGGCGAACGCATCGTCCGGAACAGCCCCCGCCAAGCCGCCTTTCTTCCACACCCCTGTCAGGAAGTTGCGGATCATGCTCTTGATGGTGACCCAGGTGTTCGCCACGTTGGGCTCGAACACGTAAGCCTTGGTCGCCAGCCTTACCGACTCCTCGAGCATGATCATGGTCCTGCGAACGTTGATGTAGCGCCAGTCCAGACTATTGCCGTCCAGGGTGCGGGCGCCCCATACCAGCGTGCCTTCGCCGACGAAGGCGCGGATGGCGTTGATCGACTTGCCCTGAGGCGTGACGTTCAGGTCTTCCTGGTCGCCGTGGGTGATGTTGACGGACGGCGCGGTGACCGAATTCAGGCTCACGTTGGCGGGCGCCTTCCATACCCCGCGGTTGTTGTCCACCATCGTGTAAACGCCGGCCATGGCCGCCGCCGGAGGCAGCAGATTCAGGTTGGCGGTCATTTCGGTCAGGAGCATGTTGTAAAGGGGGCTGAGCGCGATCAGGCTCTTGTTCAGCATCGCCTTGTCCTGGGGCGTCGCATCGGCCTTGGTAATGCCATCGATAATGTCCTGGAGGTGCTTGCCCTTGTCCGCCGGCAGCCCGTCGATGTTGAGCTCGGTCTTCAGCATCGCCTGAAGCTGGGCCTGGGCCGGGTCATCCAGGTTCCAGTACGCCAAATCCTTGGCTTGGGTGATGGTGGTATGGACCCACGGATAGTACGCCATGCCGAAATCGAGAAAATTTATTCCCAGCGAATCACGGAAAGTGGCCACCGGGTCGCCGGCCGGGTCTTGCCTGCTCCGGTACCCATCGGAAATATCCAGAATCGCCACCCGGTTCTTCATGACATTGCCGCAATGATCCAGCATGTGCTGCTGGACGCCGATACAGTCGGCTTGCGGAAGCAGGACGGCATCCGGGATAACCACGATGGTCGGCTCCTGCTCCTTGACCAGCAAGTCCACGCCGGCCTTGAGCTTGTCCGGGTCCACCGCGTCGCTGTAGTTGCCCACCGACACGATATAGCACGGCCCGCCGCCGTTCTGGAAGAACAGCAGCATGCTGTAGTAGAGCAGATATTTGCCCTGCAATTGGTTCAGCACGGACTCCTTGCCACCCAGGAAAACCGACGGCGCCGTCGGCGGCGTGGCAGGATCAGCCAAGGTGAACAGCGGAGAAGGGCCGAAGCCGAAATAATTCTGGAACTCGGCCATCGAGGTTATCCGCCAAGGCTGATTGCTAAGCGATTTCCCCTTGTTGTCCGCTTTTTCGGTATACCCGATAAAAGCCGGCACCGCTGTGGCAACCTCGACAACCGAATTTGGAAAGGCGTTCTTCTCGACGATATAAACGCCGGGTGTTTTCATCGTTCCCATGTAGCTCCCTTTCTTAGTTAACTATCCGCCTGAACTTGACACTCACCCTGAAACACATGCAACACACACTTCTCATCAATTCAACAATTTATATACGCATCCAAAACAATTTCGTTCTGGCCGTCGATGACGTCCAGGCCAAGCCGGCTTTCCGACGCGACAGGCAATCTCTTGATGAGGACCCGGCCGCCACCTTGGCCCTGCTCTCTCAACTGGAACCGATAGCTTGACTTCTCCAGGACCGGAATTAGCTCCTTGGACCGGAACACCTTGGCGGACCTGTTCCCCGGCAACATCACCTCACCGCAGGACTCGAATTCCACCCGATTATCCAAATCGACGATAAGGGGATTGTTCCTGTTCATGCCCCCCATCAAGAAATATCTCCAAAACGACTGCCGGGCATTGAACTTGACGTAGCAATCCCGTGGCACCCAGGCGGCCGCATCGCCGAACAAATCATCCTTTCCAAGCTTGATGGAAACCGCCACCACGAAATCCGGCGGAACTCGTTTGTCCCTCTCGCAAAGGATGCCTTCGGCGACGAGGGCGTCCATATCCCTGAAGTCTTTCTCGGACACGAATTCGTCCTTGCACAACCTGACCCTGCCGGTTTCCGGGGCACCGACGGCTTCACGGTTGTCAAAGGACAAAATAGCGTTGTCCTTGCGCGTGGCGGGCGAGGTGTAATTGGCGAAAGCCCTGTCTCCCGCGTAGACTTTAAAGCTGAAACGCAACACTCCGTTCGCGTCTTCCGCGTAAAGGCTCAGGGCATCGGACCTGTTCTCGCCATAAAACACCCCCACCCCGCTGTTCGTCCGCCTTACCAGTACGTCGGCGCCTTCGATCACCTTCACCGTTCCCGGCGTCGGAACGAAATCAAGCCCTTTCCACTCCCCATCGGAAAAATAGCCATGCCCCACGGAAACGCTGAACAATGGCCGATACGTTCCCATGGCGTTCCCGCTCAGCCCAGCGAGGACTGATAGCCCCTGATGGGGGAAAGCTGGCTTCTGACATCGCCCGAATCGAACGAAACCATCCGCACCTTGTAAAGAATCGAGGGGAGATACTTCCCGCTCAACACCCCCCATAGACTGCTCAGGTCTTGGATATTCAGGTTTTCTATGTCCAACACGAGCTTATCGATCCGCTTGTCCATATCCGGCGTCAATTGATGGTCAAATATCGGCTGGCGCTGAAAGAAACTGACCGTGTTCGACAGGAATTTGAGCGCCTCCGCATAATTGCTGGCGCCGAAATGCCCCGCGATCATGACGTACAAGTTCAAGAAGACCGGTGGATACGTTGAAGCAGACCGCTCGAATCCGCTGGGTTTGGCTTGAAGGGAAGAGGCCGTCTCCTTCTCGACGTTGACCAGGAACACGACCAGCTTGTTGCTTATATTCGGCGCCAGCGTGCCGTCCTGTTCCAGGATATTGGACATGACAACCACGTCCTCATTGAGATCGAACGATCTTTTCAAGAACTGGTTCAGTTGATTGGCTATATGAGAGACCGCAGCGTGAATCATGTATCACGCCCACTCAAGAAGCGCATCGCTGGAATCCCATCCAAGGCGGCCACCTCTGGAATCACAAGGCGATGCCCTAGGCATTAATAAATGCGGCATCATTCGTTGATGTTGTGACGTTAGTGGATTGACTGGGAATCATAGGACTTATGCGAATGGCGAACACCTATCAATACCGATAGGATGCGCGCGCAAACGCAGAAGTGGCGCCGATGGCATGTTGGCGATCGAGTCTTTGCGAAGCATCGGGCGCGGTGCATTCCCCAGGAAACGCACCCGCTTACCCGAGGCTTACGCGACCTTGGCGATCCCGCCAAATAACGACTCGTGGGTTTTCTCCCCGATGTCGATATCCAATGCAACGGCATTTTCGACACCAATCCTTATGGGAGGACCGAACCGCGTAATTTCAATCCCCGCCCGCCTAAGAAGGCGCTCGATGGGGGTGGTGGTAACCGTTACATAACGCTCAATGCCCATGCGGTCGCCAAACAGGACAATCTCCCGCATGGCATCCAGCGCCAAGTCGGCAAACCCGAAGCCTTGCCGGCCTTCCGTTTCGATGGCGAACCGGCTCAATTCCCAAATCCTTGGGCTCTCGGGCGCGGGCTGTCCATGAAGCAATTCAGGAAACGAATCCTTCAGCATATAAGGCCCCTCCGTTGGCAGAAGACGCCAGCACCCGCGCAACTCCCGATCAGCTTCTCTTATCGCCATGTAATAGGGCTCAAGGGCGTCATAACCGTCAATTTCCATCCCGCTCATAATGGGTACCGCCCACCCCATCCGATCCTTAAACACTTTTGCCCGTAGCCGGTGCATATCCCAAATATCTTTACTTTGAAAATTCCCGCGCGAAGCGATTTGAATCGAGTACGACATTTTTTGCCCCCATGTATATTGGTTACCCAGGAGGCATAAATAATTATGCGTAATGGTTACGCGCGTAACTATTAGGTCTGCTAGGTTGAAGCGGCAAAACCTGAGTACGAAAATGACTGTTCCCTAGGAACCAGACTTATTTTTCGTCATGAGCAAGCAGCAGGACAAAGGGAATGAAGCGACAGAAAGGAATCGCCGAATGAAAAACGAATCAAAGAAAAAGGGGATTCTTAGTACAGAGGAATTGCGTGAGCTCCGCGCATCCCGACGCGAAAGCCAGACTAAATTCTGGGGACGGTTCGGAGTAACCCAATCACGTGGCAGCCGTTTCGAATTGGGGTTAGAGATGCCTAGACCGATTACGATCTTATTGAAGCTGTATCTTGATGGCGCGATCAGCGATAACGACCTGCGGCGGGCGCGGCAACGGCGGAAATTGGAGGAGAAATCACCCCGGAGTGATCAACCCTAGGCCAATGGCTTTTACCACGGCCTGTTGACGAGTGGTGACCGCGAATTTGCGCCGGATGTTGGCCATGTGAAAATTAACGGCCGCCTCGGAGCAATGCAGGATTTGAGCGATTTCCCAAGAGGACTTGCCAATCATGGCCCACTTCAAGCACTCCAGCTCACGGGGCGTCAGGCGAATCTTCTGATCGGGTTCCTTGAGGGGCCGTGCAAACCGCCTCGAAGATTCCAGTGCATAGTCACGAAGCAGCGTCAAATCCGGTAAACAGTGTCTCGCCTCTTGCATAAACCGCTTGCCGGGGGTGGCATCCGTAACGAAGCAAATCATGCCCAACTCGCCCTCCGGCCCATGAATGGGAAGCGTTATCCCGGAACGGATGCCATACCCGGAAGCCTCCTCGTACATATCCCTCTGCCGAGGCGCCACAAAAATCTCGGGCGACCAGACAAGGGGCAACGTGTTCCAGACACAATGAGCAACCGTGGGATCAAAGTGCAGAAACTTTCCCGCGTCGTAGGCACTTCGCCAGCGGGGGGCATAATTGCTGCGCAGGAAGGCTGTTTCCAGACTCGCCTGCCGATTGGGCACGACGGCAAACAAGGTTTGCTCAAACCCATGGCTGTTTGCCAAGGCGAAAAGCTTACTGCTCCAAGCCTGTTCCCCATCGCTGTCCAGCATTTCGACCAATGCCTCGAAATGCGCCATCCCATCCTCCCTGTTGCCGCCTCGCAAATTGCCCCCTCACGCACGGGTCGTCATTCTTATTTTCGGGGTCATCAATCAAAACCCATTTCAATTATGAGGATAGCATCCGTTTTGTGCAATCGCGCCAACCCTAATGTGCATCTTCGGAAAACCGTTAACCCGATTAGCATCGGCCAAGGTAAGTCCGCTTGACCAATGCGGGTTTTACGCGATAGTACCCAAGGAGTGGGCGAGAAAAAGGGGGACCGGCTTACGTTCAACCTGGCTGGCGATAGCTGCCCAATTCAAGGCGAGCCGCTCCCAGTGGCCGACACGGCGGCAGCCATCCACCGAGGCAGGGAACGAGGGGGAGCCGGCCGCGTTTCCCCGGCGTTTTATGGGCCGAGGCATACAAGGGCCTAAGTTATTGACTTCGCCTTACGCCAAAGAATTGGCCAGCCCAAGCCAGTGGCAACAAACATGTGCCTTTTACTGATCGCAAGGCGCCGCCTTCTCTCCTCGTAGCCCCGCAGCGGTTTTTATTTGAATGCCGCAATCAGTTGCATTGCCTGGGCCTCATCCCAGCGGTGCATATCCACCTTGAGATAGGCCGCCCCCTCCTCCGGAACCACCGCCGCGTCCCGCACGCCTTCCAGCGCCAGCAGGCGGCGGGTGATGTCCGCGGCGTCGCCGTGGCGCACGGCGTCGATGTGATACATCTTCGTCCGCACCGCCGGCGGCTTTTTCATGGTGAGGGCCAGCCCCAGCCACACCAGCATCAGGATGCCGCCAAAGACGAACACCGCCAAGGAGCCGAAGTGGCTGGAGAGCAGACCGCCCGCCGCGCCGCCGGTGAAGAGCCCCAGGGACTGGGAGGTGTTGTACACGCCCATGGCGGTACCCTTGGAGCGGGCCGGGGCCACCTTGGAGATGATGGAAGGCAGGGACGCTTCCAGGATGTTGAAGGCGGTGAAAAAAGCCAGCAGCAAGACGACGATGCCCCAGAAGTGGCCGAAGGCCTCCAACATGCCGAACTCCACCGCCACCAGCAGGCCCACGGCGAAGACGAAAATCTCCTTCAGCTTGGCTTTTTTCTCGCCGACGATGATGGCCGGCACCATCAGGGTGAAGGCCACCACCATCACC
>JAGUYQ010000279.1 GCA_020061285.1 Betaproteobacteria bacterium | reverse complement strand
GCCGGTTGGTGATTTCCCCGTTCCAGACTTCGCCGCGAAGGATGGTGCTCCACAGTTGGCGGTAGAAATCCTTGTCGTGCTGGCCGCTCTTGAACAAGGCCGGGGTTTTTCCCACGGCCTCGTCGGCGCTGTAGCCGGTGTGGGCGCTGAAGGCGGGGTTGACGTACTCGATGACCCCTTGCCGGTCGGTGATGACGATCGCTTCCGAGGCGGCTTCGATGGCGACGCTGCGGGTGCGCAGGGCTTCCTGGCTGCGGCGCATGGCGGTGATGTCGCGGGCGATACCCACCACTCCCAGGAGCTTGCCTTCGTCGTCGCGCAGGACGTTGACGATGACGTCGGTCCAGAGGGCGGAGCCGTCCTTGCGGCGCAGTTCCAGTTCCAGGGCATGGTGCCGTAGCGTTCCCGTTTTCAGCAGGTGCTGGGATTCCCCGGCGGCGATTCTGACCGATGCCGGGGCAAGGATTTCGGTGAGGGAGCGCTGCATGGCCTCCTCGGCGGTGTAGCCGAGGAGGCGCTCCACCGCCGGGCTGACGTAGCTGAGCTGGCCGAAGAGGTTGACCGTCCAGATCACGTCGTAGGAGTTTTCCGCCAGCAGACGGTAGCGGGTTTCGCTTTCCCGCAGGGCGTCTTCCATGCGCTTGCGGTCGCTGATGTCGAAGGCGACGCCGCCGATGAGGCTGCTGCCGTCGGCGCGGGGAAGGGGAAATTTGGCGAATTGGAAGGTGCGCCGTTCGCCGTCCAGGACGGGCACCGTCAGTTCAGCCTGCTGCAATCCCCCGGCGAGGGCCTTGCGGTCCATCTCCAGCAGGACGGAGGCAACCGCGGGGGGGAGGAAGTCGGGGGCGATTTCACCCAGGTGCTTGGCGCCGAGCAGGGTTTCGAACAGACGGTTGGCGAATACCATCTGCCCCTCCGGTTCCTTGATGTAGGCCGCGGCGGGCAGGTGGTCCATGAAGGCGGCGAACTGCTTGCGGCTTTCCTGCAGCAACTCCCCTTCCATGCGGCGGCGTTCCGTCACCAGGGCGCCGACGGTGAGGACGGTCAGGGTGAGGGACACCACCAGCAGCCCCAGGGTTTCCAGGGGCTTGCCGGCGGGAGCGGTGTACAGCACGCCGTGGCGGCTGATGGTGCCGACGATGGCGAGGGTGGTGACGATGGCCAGCAGGGTATTGGCCATCCGCGGCGGATGGTTCACGGTGACCCACAGCATGGGCAGGAAGAGCAGGTAGGGCAGCCCCGTCAGGTGGCCGGTCGGGTCGCCCTTGAGGCCGAAAAAGAACAGCATGGCCAAGGCCAGGATGGTCCCGGCGGAGACGATGCCCTGGCGCCATTCGCGCCAAGCGGGGAAGGGGGTGGCGCCTTCCAGCCACAGCAGCAGCACGGGGGCTAGCAACAGGGCGCCGCCGGCATCGGAGAGCAGCCAGGTGAGCCAGATTTCTTGCAGCTTTTCCACCGGCACCAGGCCGATCATGCCGATGGCCAGGGTGCCGCCGGTGGCGGTGACCAGGCCGTGCACGCCGACCCCGAAGAGGGTGAAGGCGATTACCTCGTGCAGGGCGTAGAAGGGAGGGCGGGGCGAGGGCGCCGGGCGGGTAAGGTAGGCGCCGAGCCAGGGGCCGAGGGTGTTGGTGGAGGAAATCAGCAGCGCCTCTGTCAGGGGAGCGCCGAGGGAGACGTGGTTGATGCCCAGGGAGCCGAGAAAAACCCCCGGCAGATAGCGGGTGCCGCCGTGCATCGCCGCCACCAGGGCGATGCCGGCGGGAAGCCAGATGGGGGAAGGGAACAGCCCGTACTCGGCGAAGAAGCGCATCGCCGGCACGCCGAACCCCCAGTAGGCGGCGACGACCAGGAGGTTACCGAGAAAAAACGAGAGAAGCCGGGGGATGCGGGTTGCCTTGTCCACGAAATAACGCCAAAAAATGTTTGGGTGAGAATTTACCTCAAAACCCCCCTTGGCGATATACGGAATTGCCCTAAATTGCCATTTGGAATAAACGACTTATTAGTGACCTGTCATAAAAAACGCCTCTTCCGCCGCCGCCGGCAAGGAGAGGCCGGTGACCTTCGCTTTCTGCAAAACTTCCCAGTAATAGCGGTAGGTGGCCCGGTCGTGGAGTTCGCCGGCGTGCTGGATGGGGCCCCAGTCGGCCTGCTGGGCGGCGAGGAGGATGGCGGCGCCGGTCTCCACCTCGGAGTGGTCCGGCTTCATGGCATCGACGATGGGCTGGATTTGCGCCGGGTAGATGCTCCACTGGCGCAGGAAGCCGAATTCGGACCGGGCCCGGCGGGCATCCTGGTAGGTGGTGTAGGGATTTTTCAGGTCCAGGGTGACGTTGTGGGCGGGAATCACGCCGTTGGCCAGGGCCGCCGACACCACCTCGGCCTTGGCGCGGGCGATGAGGCGGTGTTCGAACTGGCCGGGGCTGCGCATGGCGCTGGCGGGGATGGCGCCGTGGTGGCCGGAGACGAAATCCATCAGGCCGAAATCCAGCACCTGCAGCCAGGGCAGGGTGGCGATGCGGTGCACGTCCCGCAGGGCGCCGTGGGTCTCGATCAGGACGTGGATCGGGATTTCCCGTTGGACCCCGTGCCGGGCCGCCTTCTTCTGGATATAGTCGATCATCTCCGCCGCGTGGCCGTATTCGGTGGATTTGGGCAGGGTGATATAGGCCGCGACCTCCCCCAGGCCTTCCACCAGGATGTCCACGTCCTGCTTCCAGGCGGGGTGGGACCAGTCGTGGATGCGCACCCCCGCCATGCGCTGCTTGTTGGCGGCGGAAGTCTGCACCCGGACGATCATCTCCGCATGCTCCTTCTCCCGCCCCGCCGGGGCGCCGTCCTCGCAGTCGCAGGTGACGTCGAAGATCGGCCCCAGCTTGTCCTGGAGTTCCAGGGCTTTGAGGATCAGCTTCTCGCTGCCGGCGAAATGCTCGCAGGCGGGAATTGCCGGGAAGGGCTTCTCGCCCTTGAACAGGGCGTCATTGGGATGGACGGCTTGGGTCATGGATTCTCCTCATCGAAGAGAAGGGTCGCAAGGCGACACTTCATCCCCCTCTCCCGCAGGCGGGGGAGGGTTGGGGTGGGGGAAACGATCATGGGGAATTGCTGCGTCATGATTGGAGCCACTTGCCATGATCGTTAGGGGCGGCGCGGCAGCAGCACGGTGTAGTCCAGGTCCAGCACCGCTTCGGGGGGGTAGCGGCGCTTGCCGTTCTCTTCCGGGATTGGCGGCGCGTCGGCGGGGGGGCGGTTCTTCAGGCCCACCAGGCGCAGGCGCAGGGCGCCCAGGTCCCGGCGGCCGGGCAGTTCCCACTTGTCCAGCACCTCGCTCCAGGCGTAGAGGGTGTCGCCGGCGAAGGTGGGGTTGCAGTGGCTGCCGCCGTTGATGGCGGCGACGGTGAGGACGTTTTCCAGGCCGTCGTAGGACAGGGCCCGGCAGACGGAAATGACGTGGCCGCCGTAGACCAGCCGTTGGCCGAAGGGGGTGGCCTTCATGGCCAGGGCGTCGAAATGGACCTTGGCGCTGTTCTGGTAGAGGCGGGTGGCCAGGGTGTGGTCGGCCTCCTCCAGGGTCATGCCCGACGGGTGGTCGATGCGCTCGCCGGGCACGTAGTCGTCCCACAGCCAGGGGCCGCCGGTGGCGGCGGTTTCGAAG
>JAGUYQ010000190.1 GCA_020061285.1 Betaproteobacteria bacterium | reverse complement strand
CTTCGACGTGGTGCTGACCGATTTGCGCATGGAAAAAACGGATGGGATGCAAATCCTACGCCGCAGCCGGGAGGCCAGTCCCGATACGGAGGTGATCCTGATCACCGGCCACGCCACCCTGGAGTCCGCCGTGGAAGCCATGAAGCATGGTGCTTTCCATTACGTGTCAAAGCCTTTCCGTCTCGACGAAGTTCGCCGGGTGGTGGCCGAGGCCTTGGAAAAAGTCCGCCTCAAGAGGGAAAACCTGGCCCTACGCCAGGAAATCGAGACCTATCAAGGCAAGGTCCGCATTATCACCCAGAACCCCGCCATGCGGCATTTGATGGAAATAGCCCGTCAAGTGGCCCCTACCGATTGCAACGTGCTCATCACCGGTGAATCCGGCACCGGCAAGGAATTGTTCGCCCGCTACCTGCACACCAATAGTCAACGGGCGGGCGGCCCCTTCATCGCCGTCAACTGCGGCGCCTTCAACGAGGAATTGTTGGCCAACGAGCTTTTCGGCCACGAGCGTGGCGCCTTCACCGGCGCCACTGCCGGCAAGAAGGGTTTATTGGAGGCCGCCAGCGGAGGGACCCTGTTTCTGGATGAAATCACCGAGATGTCCCCCCCAATGCAGGTAAAACTGTTGCGGGTGATCCAGGAACGGGAGATTCTTCCCCTTGGCGGCACCCAGGCAGTCCAGGTCGATACCCGCTTCATCGCCGCCACCAACCGCCAGCCACAAGACGCCCTTAAAAGCGGCCGCCTGCGCCAGGACTTGTATTACCGGCTCAACGTAGTCACCCTGGAGATACCCCCTCTCACTCAACGCAAAGAGGACATCCCACTGCTGACCGCATTTTTCATGCAAAAATACGCCCTGTTGATGAAAAAAAACATCGTCGGTCTGACCCCGGAAACCCAAGAACTCCTCCTCTGCTACGACTACCCCGGAAATGTGCGCGAACTGGAGAACGCCATCGAACGCAGCATTGCCTTGGCGACCTCCGACATAATCGATACCCCACAACTGCCGGAAAGCATCAAAAAGCTGGAAGCCCTCGGCTTCCGCCGCCAGACTGATGGCCGCATTCCCACCCTGGAGGAACAGGAAAGGGCCTATATCCGTTGGGTGTTGGACGAGGTGGGGGGCAACCAGACCGTGGCCGCCCATGCCCTCGGCATCAACCGCGTTTCTCTATGGCGGAAACTGAAACAGAGCGAAGGCCAATAAAGTCAAAGCCTTTGACCGGCATAGCCTCCGACCGATATAATTTTAAGATTCATTTTTCATCACAAACGTTGCGTTTCGCAACAATTATTACCGGACACGGATTTCCATGCTGAAAAATACGCTTGCCTGCAATCTCTGGCTGTACAAGGTATTCCCCTTCCTCCGCTGGTGGCCGATGCTGAACAAGGGCACCGCCCGCGCCGACCTCGTCGCCGGCCTCACCGGCGCCATCATCGTACTGCCCCAGGGCGTGGCTTTCGCCACCATTGCCGGCCTTCCCCCGGAATACGGCCTCTACGCCGCCATGGTTCCCGCCATTATCGGCGCCCTGTTCGGTTCCAGTTGGCACTTGGTGTCCGGCCCGACCACCGCCATTTCCATCGTGGTGTTCTCCACCGTATCGCCCCTCGCCGAGCCGGGTTCCGCCCATTACATCAGCCTGGTGTTGACCCTGACGTTCCTTACCGGCTTGTTCCAACTGGTCATGGGCATCGCCCGCATGGGAACACTGGTCAACTTCATATCCCACACCGTAGTGATCGGCTTCACGGCGGGCGCGGCGGTGCTCATCGCGTCCAGCCAGTTCAAGAACTTCCTCGGCATCAACATTCCCCGCGGAGCCCACTTTTACGAAACTCTCCATCAGGTGGTGGTTCAAGTCGGCAACATCAATCCCTACGTGTTATCGGTAGGCATCGTCACCCTGGCCACAGGCATCCTGACCAAGAAGTTCCTGCCCAAGATTCCCTATATGATCGCCGCCATGGTGATCGGCAGCGTCTTCGCCGTCATTCTGAACAACCAGTTCGGCGTCGATGTGACCCACATCCGTTCTGTCGGCGCGCTCCCCGCCAGCCTGCCGCCGATCTCCACCCCCGATTTCTCCCTCCAGGCCCTGCAAACCATGGCCCCCAGCGCCTTGGCGGTGACCATGCTGGCGTTGACCGAGGCGGTATCTATTTCCCGCGCCATCTCCGTCCGCTCCGAACAACGGATTGACGGCAACCAGGAATTCATCGGCCAGGGCATGTCGAACATTTTCGGCAGCTTCTTTTCCGGCTATGCCTCCAGCGGCTCCTTCAACCGCAGCGGGCTCAACTACGCCGCCGGCGCCCAGACCCCCATGGCATCCGTTTTCGCCGCCATTTTCCTGGCCCTGATCCTGTTGCTGGTGGCGCCCCTCGCGGCCTACCTGCCCATCGCGGCCATGGCGGCGATCCTGTTCCTGGTGGCCTGGGGGCTGATCGACTTCCACCACATCGGCGCCATCATCAAGACCAGCCGCTCCGAAACCGTGGTGCTGTTCACCACCCTGTTCGTGGAACTGGAATTCGCCATCTACGTGGGCGTCATGCTCTCCCTGATGCTGTACTTGAGCCGCACCTCCAGCCCCGCCATCCAGTCCCTGGTGCCGGACCCCCACGACCGCGCCCGCAAGTTCATCCCCACCACCCCCGCGGCGCCGGAGTGCCCCCAGTTCAAGATTCTGGGCATCAACGGTTCGATCTTTTTCGGCGCCGTCAACCACGTACAGCAGGAACTCCAAGCCATCGACGAGTTGGACTCCCAGAAAAAACACGTGATGATCCTGGGAAAAGGCATCAATTTCGTGGACATCGCCGGCGCCGAAATGCTGGTGCAGGAAGCCAAGCGCCGCCGCAAGATGGGCGGCGGCCTCTACCTGGCCAGCATGAAGGAAGGCGTGTTGGACATGCTGACCAAGGGGCGCTACATTCCGGACATCGGCCCGAACAACATCTTCGTTGGAAAGCAGGACGCTCTGCGGGACATCTATCCCCGTCTGGACGAAGCGATTTGCCAGAACTGCCAAGTACGCATTTTCAACGAGTGCCAGGCCGCAGCCACGGGTTCCACGCCGCAGGATCGCGGAAGCGAACCCAAAGCCGCACTAGCGTGATAAGACGAAAAAGCGGCTCGTGGATACCCCGCCTTTCGCTGCTTCTGAGTCGGTTCTCATTG
>JAGUYQ010000339.1 GCA_020061285.1 Betaproteobacteria bacterium | reverse complement strand
GAGGCGGCGCGCATGGCGGCGGAGGACGGCACGGTGGCGGCCATCGCCGGCGAGGCGGCGGCGGAGCTCTACGGCCTGGACAAGCAGGCGGAAAATATCGAGGACAAGCCCAACAATACCACCCGCTTCCTGGTGATCAGCCGCCACGACGCCGCTCCCTCGGGGAAGGACAAGACCTCACTGGCGATGTCGTCCAAGAACCGCCCCGGCGCGGTATACGAACTGCTCACCCCCTTCGCCAAGCACGAAGTGAGCATGACCAAGCTGGAATCCCGCCCTTCCCGCACCGGCGTGTGGGAATACGTTTTCTTCGTCGATGTGGAGGGCCACCGGGAGGACCCCAAGGTGGCGCAAGCCCTGGCGGAGTTGGAGCGGCAGGCTGTGTTCGTCAAGGTCCTCGGCTCCTACCCCGTGGCGGTGCTGTAACCCCATCATGATCGGATCGGAACTTCCCATGTCCCTGTGTGATCTCGCTCCCCTCCATGTCCGCGGCATCGCTCCCTATCAGCCGGGCAAGCCGATTGCCGAACTGGCCCGTGAGATGGGCATTCCCGAGGACGAGATCGTCAAGCTCGCTTCCAACGAAAACCCCCTCGGCACCAGCCCCCGCGTGCTGGCGGCGATCGAGAACGTGTTCCTGGAACTGTCCCGCTACCCCGATGGCAGCGGCTTCGACTTGAAGGCCTCCCTGGCCGGGCGCCTGGGCGTCGGCCAGGAGCAGATCGTCCTCGGCAACGGCTCCAACGATGTGCTGGAAATGGCGGCCCGTGCCTTCCTGACTTCAGGCAGCAGCGCGGTCTATTCCCAGTACGCCTTCGCCGTCTACCCCCTGGCGGTGCAGGGTGTCGGCGCGCGGGGTATCGAGGTGCCGGCCAAGGACTACGGCCACGACCTGATGGCCATGCTGGAGGCCATCGAGGACGATACCCGTATCGTCTTTCTCGCCAACCCCAACAACCCTACCGGCACCTTCCTGCCGCCGGCGGAGGTGAAACGCTTCGTCGAGGAGGTGCCACGGGAAGTGCTGGTGGTGCTGGACGAGGCCTATTACGAATATTTGTCGCGGGACTTGCAGGGCGACAGCGTGGGCTGGATCGCCCACCATCCCAACCTGATCGTCGTCCGCACCTTCTCCAAGGCCTACGGCCTGGCCGGCCTGCGGGTGGGCTACGCGGCGACCTTCGGCGAGGTAGCGGACATGCTCAACCGCGTGCGCCAGCCCTTCAACGTCAACAGCCTGGCCCAGGCGGCGGCCATGGAGGCCATGGAGGACGACGCCTTCCTCGAACATTGCCTGGACATCAACGAGGCGGGCATGGAGCAGCTCACCGAGGGCTTCAAGGGCTTGGGGGTGGAGTACATCCCCTCCCACGGCAACTTCGTCTGCTGCCGCGTCGGTAACGCCACCGCCATGTATCGAAGCCTGCTGCAACAAGGGGTGATCGTCCGCCCCCTCGCCAATTACGGAATGCCCGAGCACCTGCGCGTGAGCGTGGGGCTGGAATCGGAAAACGCCCGATTTTTGCAGGCCCTGGAACACGCGCTTAATAAATCTTGAATTGAACCGCCGACAACGACCGCCGGCAATCCCTTCGGGGGGCCGAGCGGGGAGGGGAAAAACCCTCGCGGCGGGCCGCCCTTTAGCAGGGGGCTAATCTAGGAGTAAACATGATTATCGTAATGAGCCCCGACTCCACCGAGTCGCAAGTGGAAACCGTCATCCGCAAGATCAAGGAAGCGGGCCTGGAAGTGAACATCTCCCGCGGCGTCGAGCGCACCGTGCTGGGCGCCATCGGCGACGAGCGCAAGCTGGACCAGGAACTGTTCGAGTCCCTGCCCGGCGTCGAGCAGGCGATGCACATCGTCAAGCCCTACAAGATCGTCGCCCGGGAGTGGCACAAGGAAGACACGATCATCGACATCAAGGGCGTCAAGCTGGGCGGCAAACAGGTGCAGATCATCGCCGGCCCCTGCTCGGTGGAAACCCCGGAGCAGATGGAGAAGGCCGCCCAGTTCGTGGTGGACGCCGGCTGCAAGCTGATGCGCGGCGGCGCCTTCAAGCCCCGCACCAGCCCCTATGCCTTCCAGGGCCACGGGGTGGAGGGTCTGGACATGTTCCGCAAGGCAGCGGATAGCCACGGCCTGCCCATCGTCACCGAACTGATGGACGTGCGCATGTTGGACGCCTTCCTCGAGTACGACGTGGACGTAATCCAGATCGGCACCCGCAACATGCAGAATTTTGATCTCTTGAAGGAAGTGGGTAAGGTCAACAAGCCCGTGATCCTCAAGCGCGGCATGTCCGCCACCATTTCCGAGTGGCTGATGGCGGCGGAGTACATCGCCGCCGGCGGCAACCACAACATCATTTTCTGCGAGCGCGGCGTGCGTTCCTACGAGACCTACTACCGCAACATGCTGGACGTGACCGCCATCCCTGTGTTGAAGAAGGAGACCCACCTGCCGGTGATCGTCGATCCTTCCCACGCCGGGGGCAAGGCCTGGATGGTGCCCGCCCTGTCCCGTGCCGCCATCGCCGCCGGGGCCGACGGCCTGCTGG
>JAGUYQ010000235.1 GCA_020061285.1 Betaproteobacteria bacterium | reverse complement strand
TGTACACTGCGTCGGCGCCGTGATTGATGGCCTCCCGGCCGAAATCGAGATTCTTGGCGGGGGCGAGGAGCTCCAGGTGTTTGCGGTGGTCGGCCATGGTGGAGCGAATGGTAATGGGCTGGGGTGAAATGATAAATAACCCCGGCGGGCTACATCGTATAATTCCGCCCATGAACAGCGACGACGAACGTTACATGACCGAGGCCTTGGCCCTCGCCCGCGAGGCGTGGGCGGAGGGGGAGGTGCCGGTGGGGGCGGTGGTGGTGAAGGGCGGCGAGATCGTCGGACGGGGCTACAACACGCCCATCTCCCGCCACGACCCCACGGCCCACGCGGAAATCCGCGCCCTGCGGGATGCCGCGGAGCGCCTCGGCAACTACCGCCTGCCGGGGTGCGCGTTGTACGTCACCATCGAGCCTTGCGCCATGTGCGCCGGGGCCATTCTCCACGCCCGCATCGCCCGTGTGGTGTACGGGGCGGCGGACCCGAAGACCGGGGCGGCGGGCAGCGTGTTGGATTTGTTCGGGGTGCTACCGCCGCTCCCTCACTTCGGCCCTCTCCCAGGGGGAGAGGGGGAAAGCCGCCCGGCGGATGGGAGGGTGGAGCGCTTGAATTACCATGCCACGGTAAAGGGCGGGGTCTTGGCGGAGGAGTGCGGCGGCCTGATTTCGGAATTTTTCGCCGCTCGGCGGCGGCAGAAAGAAGCGAAGGCCGCGGAAGGCGAGGAGTGATGTCAGCGGCTGACGGCGCCGGCTCGGCAAGCAAGGAAAATGGCCCTTAATCATTTGCATTGGGGGCCGGCCGGAGAAGAATCTCCATGATGAGGTCGCAAATATCCTGTTCCCTGTGGTTGTATCGGAATTGCATCTCGTAGAGCGCAAGGCCGAAAGATTCTTGTTTTAACCACCCGCGCCGTGCCATGGCTTCGGCGACGAAATTCCAGAAGCCATGGGCACGACTGTGGCGGAGCCGGCCGTGTTCCTTCAATCCTTGGTTGCAATCCCAGCGCCGATGCGGCAGGTCGAACACAAGGCTGTCGCGTCCCAGCGCCATGTCCGTATAAACAAAGCGGCCGAGCCGAGCCATCGTTATGCCGGGGATGCGGCAGATGTCATCGGGCAAGATATCCCAAACCTGTTCGACCACGATCCGGCCGTTCGCTTCGTCCACCCTCAGGCCGTGCACAAGGCTGTCTTCGAAGGGTTGTCCCTGGCTGTTTTCATAAGGAGCCGAATTGCTAATCATGTTCACCCCGCTGGTGTTGGTGCAGATAAATGGCTTTGTGGATCAGGTCGAAAACCCGGCGCGCGGTGGCACGGCTGGTTCCCGATAGCTCGGCGGCCGTGCTGGGTTTCTCCATGTCGCTGTAGGCGCGGACCAGCGCCAGCCATTTTGGCGCCGGTATTTTGACGAGTGCGAGCCAAGTGCCGGTGGTAAGGTTGAATGTGTATTTACGGCGGGTACAGCGGTATCGCCCCGTTTTCAGGTGATAGGAGCCCGCGCAGTCGCAGGCCGGACATTTTACGACGCCGTCGGGAAATCGCTTGAGCAACAGAAAGCAGCGAATGTCCTCATGCCGCGGATACTCTTCGTCCATGAGCGTGTCCTCAGGAAAATTAAGGTTGCTATGCGGGAAAGGGCTTCAGGCGGTGCCTTTTTCGCCCCACTCCTCATTGTTGCTGCTGCGTCGGTTATTTATGGCCGATTTCAAAATCTGGACCATTTCATGGTCCTTATTCAGCAAGGCGAGAGAGTGCGCCGTTTCGCCCATTAGGTTGCACGCGAACGGATTTGCGCCATGCTTGAGCAGAAACGCCACGGCATCCCGGTTTCCGGCGCTGGCGGCGAACATGAGCACCGTATTTCTGCCGAATTCGCCATGAATGGGAGAATGGCAGACCATCGAGGTGGCGTTGACATTGGCGCCAGCCAAAACCAGGGATTTGAGTTTTTCTATTTCGCCGTTCATCGCGTAGGCAAAGAGCCTCAGTTCTTTATGCTGCTGTTTGACTTTCGAGCGGTTGGCCGTGTTGGCGCCCATGCGGTCCTGGTTGGCGGCGTATTGGCAGAGGGCAAGGTTTGCTGTCCGTTGAATATTCTGGTCCATTTCGCACCTTCCTTTCATAGGGGTATCTTGGGTTGAAGATGGGCTGGCTATCCGGGGCATGCCGCGAGTTTTCGTTTGGCCTTCTTCAATGCCTCCTCGATTTGATGAATGACGTCAGCGTGCCGTTTTGTCCGCTTCGGATCGATTTCCACTGCGCCGATAGACAGGTTGGGGAAGGGGGGATGTTTCAGCGTTTCGCCACGGTTTTCCGCGGCAGAACCATCGCCTTGGAGAAGAAGGCTGATTTCACCGTCGAAGCAGCGAATGGTGCGCCTGCAATGCAGCCTCCAGTCGGTTCGGTGGAAAATGACGATAAAGTCGTCATTGCCGATATGGCCAAGGAAATCATTCCTGCCGGTGCATGCGTCCGCCAAAATCCGGGCCGCTGTGAGAATCACCCTATCGCCGCGGCGGTAGCCGAACGTGTCGTTGAATTTCTTTAAATTGTTGAGATCGCAACGGCAGGCGCAGAATACGCTGCCCTCAGCCAGCAGGTGGCGGATGTGCTCGATAACGGTGACGCTTCCCGGAAGCCGGGTAAGCGGGTTGGCGTAGCGCGCTTCATGGACTTTATGCCGTGTAATTTCCCGCACCAAGCCGTGGATGTTGCCGACGCCGCAATATCGGCCGTTCCGTGTCGCCAAGAAACCGTTTGGGATGAAATAGCGGCTGCGCGAAGCCAGCAGGTCGCAGAGCGTTTCCAGGTCATCCTCGACATCGACGATCAGGGGGGCCGCATCGGCGTAGCGTGAGCAAGCCATGTTTCCGTAGGCCTCCTTTCCGGGCGGCGATGCCAGGAGGTGCTGTATGGTGTCGCGGCTGACGAGGCCGAAGGCCTCGCCGTTCTCGAACACGGGAAGTTCGGTCGTGCCGGGGTGGGCCTGGAAGAGGCCATGCACGGTTTCCAGCGTGTCGGACACGCGTACTTTCGGCGGTTTGGTCAGCATGCGGCGCCATATCTTTTTTTCCAGATGATGCTGCGGCAGCAGGTGATATTCGCGCGGCGGGGCGTGGCGTTCTTCCATCAGCCTCTTCGCGGCGTCCGTCAGGGAGACGGCTGGCGACACGTCCGGATGTGCCAGGTAGAAGCCCTGGCCGAAGTCGATGCCGAGTTCCTGCAATGCCGCCATGTCGGCGTGGTTCTCAATGCCTTCCGCCACGAGACGGGTATGGGTGTTTTCCGCGAGGCACTGGACCAATTCCACGAATTGACGCTTTGCCTCGCTTTCCCCGATGCCCATGATGAAATGCCGGTCTATTTTGGCGTAATCTGGCTTGAGTTCCGCCCACAGGCGCAAGTTGGCGAGGCCTATGCCCAGGTCGTCCAGGGCGATTTCGAATCCCTGCGAGCGATAGTGGTCGGCGGCATCCAGCAGGATCATGCAGTCGTCTATCGGCAGGCTTTCAGTCAGTTCGATTACCACTTGACGGGGGCTGAGCCCTGCGTCACTGACCAGGTCAAGCATGGAGGGCTGGTCGTGGTCGGGATGGCGCAATGCCTGGGGGCTAATGTTGAGAAATAGCGTACCCATGAGCGGACGCTCGGCAAAGGATGTCACAACGGCTTTGCGGCAGAGGTTTTCCAGCTCGGCGAGACGCCCACTTTGAGCGGCCAGGCGAAATAGATCGCCCGGCATATGGAGGGAAGAATCGGTGGGGCCCCGTACCAGCCCCTCGTATCCGTGAATCTTCCCTTCCGTCAGGTGGAATATCGGCTGAAAGGCTGCGGTCAACTCGTGTAGCCTCAAAATCCGTTCGATCTGCCAGGTTGCAGCCGGTTTTTGCATTGGGAGGGGAGTGGTCGGGGGGCGCATGGGGTATGCCGTCTGAATAGTGGCCTGGGAGGCGTAGAATGATGTTCCAATATGTTTTTTTTCTTGCATTAATATAAACAGTTTGTTTAGGCATGGCTGATTAGACACCAAGAGGTGGGGGCGGGGAGTTTCCCGTTTCGGGACGTTCAGGCGGCCATGATTTAAACTTCTCTATGAGCCGGATGACGGCAACAGCCAAAGAAGCGAAGGATGCGGAAAATCAAGGTTGATATCGGCGCCCAGGTTCTGGACCTGCTGGACGAGGCGGGGCAGGTGCTGCGCCGTTATGTCGTTTCCACCGCCGCCAACGGGGCGGGGGAGCGGCGGGGTAGCTACCGCACGCCCCGGGGGCGGCACGTGATCCGTGCCAAGATCGGCGCCGGCCAGCCGGAGAACACGGTGTTCGTGCGCCGCCGGCCGAC
The DNA here is from genome assembly GCA_020061285.1 of Betaproteobacteria bacterium. The sequence goes on along the minus strand of JAGUYQ010000235.1, from coordinate 622 downwards.
GGGGGAAACCTACAGCCCCGAACTGGGGGCGGAACATCCGGGGCGGGACTGGATACTGACCCGCATCCTCTGGCTGTCGGGCTGCGAGCCGGGCTTCAATCGCCTCGGGGAGTGCGACACCATGCGCCGCTATGTCTATATCCACGGCACCCCGGACGAGGTGGAGCTGGGCCAGCCGGGCTCCAAGGGCTGCGTGCGGATGCGCAACGGGGATTTGCTGGAACTATTCGACCTGGTGGAGGCGGGGACGCCGGTGGAGATCGTGGAGTAGGCCTGCCCTCTCCCCCAGCCCCTCCCCCGCTTGCGGGGGAGGGGGTTTAGAGAGACGGCTCCCTCCCCCGCAGGCGGGGGAGGGTTGGGGAGAGGGAGAGAAGTTGTATTACAGCTTTTCCACGTGGACGTTGGTCAGGGTCCGCCCCAGGAAGCGTTCGCCGATGGTCTGGAAGCGCAGGGGCACGTCGGTGACGTGGAAGTGGTAGTCCGGCGGCGTGCGCTTGGGGTTGGCGAGGTTCAATTCCGCCAGGATCGCTGCGGCCTGCTCCGCCATGGCCTCGGCGGAGTCCACCAGGGTCACGCCTTTCCCGGCCACGTCTTGCAACAGCGGTTTCAACAGCGGGTAGTG
>JAGUYQ010000159.1 GCA_020061285.1 Betaproteobacteria bacterium | reverse complement strand
CCACCGCCATCGCGCCGGTGAAGGACGAAATCGGCCACATCACCCGCTTCGTCGCCATCAAGCACGACATCACGGAACGCAAGCATCTTGAACAGCAATTGGCCCGCCTGGCCCACTACGACGAGTTGACCGGGCTGCCCAACCGCACGCTGTTCTTCGACAGGCTGCACCATACCCTCGCCCAGGCCAAGCGCCAGCAGTCGGCCTTCGCCCTGCTGTTCGTGGACCTGGACGGCTTCAAGATCGTGAACGACGCCTACGGCCACAACACCGGCGACGCCTTGCTGCAAGCGGTGGCGGCCAGGCTCGCCGCCTGCGTCCGGGAATCGGACACCGTGGCGCGGATGGGGGGCGACGAGTTCACCGTCATCCTCAGCACGATCACCCACAGCGAGGACGCCGGCATCGTCGCCGAAAAAATACTCCACAGCCTGGACACCACCCTCGAACTGAACGGCCATTCCTGCCGCATCAGTGCCAGCATCGGCATCAGTCTCTACCCCGACCACGGCGCGGACGAAGAAACCCTGCTCAACCGTGCCGACAACGCCATGTACGCCGTAAAGCACAACGGCAAGCGCGCCTGGCGGCTCTATGGCGGCGAGGAGGGGTAAGAGCCGGCTAAATACTGTCTGGGCTTTCGCCGCACCGCCGTTCATGGTTCAATGCCCGCCATGGAAAAAATCCGCCTCTCCAAACTGATGTCCGAGCGGGGCTTGTGCTCCCGCCGCGAAGCCGATACCTACATCGAACGGGGCTGGGTGCGCGTGGACGGCGTGCCGGTCACCGAGCTCGGCACCAAGGTCGAACCGACCCAGACCGTGACCCTCGACCGCCGCGCCCAGCAAAGCCAGGGCAAGCGCGTCACCATCCTGCTCCACAAGCCGGTTGGCTACGTTTCCGGCCAGCCGGAGAAGGGCTACAAGGCCGCCGTCTCCCTCGTCAGCCACGACAGCCATTTCAAGGACGACCGCACCCTCCTGCGCTTCCATCCCGACCAATTGAAAAGCCTGGCCCCCGCCGGCCGCCTGGACATCGACTCCCAGGGCCTGCTGGTGCTGACCCAGGACGGCCGCATCGCCAAGCAACTGATCGGCGAGGATTCCGAGGTGGAAAAGGAATACCTGGTACGGGTCCAGGGAACCTTGAGCGAAGAAGGGCTGAAGCGCCTCAACCACGGCCTCAGCCTCGATGGCCGGGCCCTGAAGCCGGCCAAGGTGAGTTGGCAGAACCAGGACCAGTTGCGCTTCATCCTGAAGGAAGGCAAAAAACGCCAGATCCGCCGCATGTGCGAGCTGGTGGGGCTGAAGGTGGTGGGCCTGAAGAGGGTGCGCATCGGCAAGGTGCGGCTGGGGGACCTGCCGCCAGGGCAGTGGCGCTACCTGGGAGAAGGGGAGGGATTCTAGCCGTCGGCCGGTGCGGGACAGGACAACCTGTACTATAACCAAACCGTTCCCCTTAAACTCACCCTAGTGCCGCCGGGCCCGCGGCGGACCATCCCCGAGTGATAGACAAAGAACTCTACATCGCCCGCTCCCTCACTTGGCGTTACCTGATCGCCCTGACGCTGATCGCCTCCCTGGCCACCACCGCCTGGATCAGTTTGCGCCTGGTCATTTCCCAGCAGGAGAGCACCGCGGCCGTCGTCAACGTCAGCGGCCGCCAGCGCATGCTGAGCCAGCGCACCGCCCTCTTCTCCACCCTCCTGGTCCACGCCCCGGCGGAAAGGCGCCCGGAAATACGCCGGCAATTGCAGGAGGCCGCCGACCTGATGCAACGCTCCCACCTCGGCCTGATCCACGGCGATGCCGACCTGGGGCTGCCCCCCGCCATGTCGCCCACGGTGCGCAGCCTGTATTTCGACGGCCCGCAAGGCGTGGACACCCAGGTGCGGGACTATCTCGACGCCGTGCGGACCCTGCTGCACACCCCCGATGGGCAGTTGACGCCGGGCAACCCGGCCCTGCATTACATCATCCGCGTCGGCCCCGACTCCCTGGTCAAATCCCTCGACCACATGGTGCACCAGTACCAGGTGGAGGGCGAGGCCGCCGTCATGGGCTTGAACAAGGCGGAAACCACGGTCTGGATCGTGACGCTGCTGTTGCTGGCCCTGGAGGCCGCGTTCATTTTCCGTCCCATGGTGCAGCGCATCCGCCAGATCATCGCCCGGCTGCTGCAAGCCACGGACAGCCTGTACGACAGCCGCGAGCGGCTGCGCATCGTGACCGAAAACGCCAGCGACTGGCTGTGGGACACCGACGCCACCGGAACGATCACGAATTTCTCCCGCCGGGAGAATTGCCCCTTCTCCCAGGGCGAACTGGCGGGACGGAAGCTGTCGAGCCTGCTCGACCCGAACCGCCCTCCCTCTGACTGGGCCAGGATGCAAGGGGCCATGGCCGCCGGGGAAGCCTACCGCGATCTCGTTTTTCCGTTCCTCTCCCCAAGCGGGAAAGCCCTCTGGCTGCGGGCCAGCGGCGTACCGCACCGGGCCAGGAACGGGGAGTTTCTCGGCTACTACGGCGTCTGGGCCGACGTCACCGAACCCATGCGCGCCGACCTCGACAAGCTGCGCCTATGGGCCAAGGTGTTCGACAGCAGTGCGGAAGCCATCGCCATCACCGACGCCGACGCCAACATCCTCTCCGTCAACAAGGCATTCACCGCCATCACCGGCTACGAAGGGGCGGAGGTGATGGGAAACAACCCGCGGATGCTCCAGTCCGGCCGCCACAACCAGGCTTTTTACCGCAAGCTGTGGGAATCGATCCTGCATACCGGTTCCTGGCACGGCGAAATCTGGAACAAGCGCAAGAACGGCGAAATCTACCCGGAATGGCTGGCCATTTCCGCCGTGCGCAACGAGACGGGGGAAACCATCAACTACGTGGCGATCTTCTTCGACATCACCGAACGCAAGCGGGCCGAAGAAAAATTGGAAGCCCTGAACCGGACCCTGGAGCAGCGGGTGGCGAAAGAGGCCGCCAGCAACCGGGAAAAGGACCTGCTGCTCATCCAGCAGTCACGCCTGGCGGCCATGGGCGAAATGGTGCACAACATCGCCCACCAGTGGCGCCAGCCCCTCAACGCCCTCGGCCTGGTATTGACCAACATCAACGATGCCTATCAATACGACGAGCTCGACCGGGAAACCCTCGGTCGGGCGATGAAAAAGGGCCAGGGCCTGATACGCAGCATGTCCACTACCATCGACGATTTCCGCTTCTTCTTCCGCCGCGACCAGGAGCAGGAGGCCTTCGAACTGCGCCCCGCCATCGAAAAGGCCCTCTCCCTGGTGAATGCCGGCTTCGACAACAACGGTATCGCCCTGGAACTGGCCGAGGGCGGCGGCGGGATCAAGGCTTTCGGCTACCCCAACGAGTTCGTCCAGGTACTGCTGAACAGCCTCGCCAACGCCAAGGAGGCCCTGCAGGAGCGCCGCGTCACCAATGGACGGGTCGGCGTCGCCATCGGATGTGAAAGCGGCTGGGCCACGGTCGCCATCCGCGACAACGGCGGCGGCATCGAGCCCCAGGTCCTGCCCAAAATCTTCGACCCCTACTTCACCACCAAGCCCAACGGCTCCGGCATCGGCCTCTACATGTCGAAAATGATCATGGAGCACATG
>JAGUYQ010000230.1 GCA_020061285.1 Betaproteobacteria bacterium | reverse complement strand
GGCGACGGCATTGGCGCTGGCGCTGAAACGGATCGACATCGAAGCGCTGTTGGTCGATGGCGCCTATCCTCGCCTCAAAGCGGCACGCATGGAGGGCCTCGAAGTCTACTACGGCGAGATTTTATCCGAGCATGCCGAACACACGCTGGAGGCCCAGCACTTGAGCTACCTCCTCTGCGCAACCGACAACGACTTCTACAACGCCTTGGTCTGTAAGGCACAGGGCCGTCATTTCGGCCACCACCGCAGCCTGCAATTGGCCATCCATCAGGAATCCAGCCAGGAGCTCAAACGCCTGATCGTCCAGCAACGTGGTCACATCGCCTTCAACCCACCGGCCGATTTCGAGACGCTGAACCAGCGGCTTGCTGAGGGCTGGACGATACAAACGACCAAGCTGCGCGACGGTTACGATTGGGAGGAGTTCACGGTCCGCATGGGCGAACCGGGTGGCGACTGGCTGCTGCTCGGCGGCATTGCGCCGGATGGCGAACTCCGCTTGTACTCCAATGAGCAGCCGTTCGCGCTGGGCTCCGGCTGGGCAGTGCTGTATTTCGCCCCCGAATATAAACGCGAGGCCAAGGAACAGCCCGGCGGCGCGGCGGCTTCCCCGAACGGCGCCCCGTCGCCGTCATCTTGAAAAGCTTTTTAGTCCCCTGCCGGAAGGCATCAAGAATGGCCGAAATAGGCCCAAGGAAAAAGAAACGGCCTAGATTAACCTAGGCCGTTGACTTAATTTGGGGTGGACGATGGGGCTCGAACCCACGACAACCGGAATCACAATCCGGGACTCTACCAACTGAGCTACGTCCACCATTGAACTGTCGCGCACTACTAATTCTTGGCGTGCCCGACAGGGATCGAACCTGTAACCCCCAGCTTAGAAGGCTGGTGCTCTATCCAGTTGAGCTACGGGCACCGCTCAACCTGCTAACCATGGTCGGGGTGGAGAGATTTGAACTCCCGACATCCTGGTCCCAAACCAGGCGCGCTACCAGGCTACGCTACACCCCGAAGGCGCGAAACTATACCTCGCTCCCGCCGAAAGGTCAATCCGCCTTGAGCGGAAAGGCGCAAAAATGGGATAATTCCCCTTTCCCACTACCGGTTTAATTTAATCATGCCCGCAAAAATCATCGACGGCAAAGCCATCGCCGACAATCTGTTGCAGACCATCCGCAACCGCGTCGAGGCACGGGTGGCCGCCGGCAAGCGCCGCCCCGGCCTGGCGGTGGTACTGGTGGGGGACGACCCGGCCTCGTCCATCTACGTGCGCAACAAGCGCCGCGCCTGCGAAACCACCGGCTTCCATTCCGTCTCCCACGACCTTCCCGCCTCCACCACCCAGGAGGAATTGCTGGCCTTGATCGATGAACTGAACGCCGCGCCAGACATCGACGGCATCCTGGTGCAGATGCCGGTACCCGCCCACATCGATCCGGAAGCCATCGTCGAACGCATCCACCCGGACAAGGACGTGGACGGATTCCACCCCTACAACATCGGCCGCTTGGCCTTGCGCATCCCCGTGCTGCAACCCTGCACGCCGCGAGGCGCGATGACCCTGCTGAAAAGTACCGGCGAGAACCTGCGCGGCATGAACGCCGTGGTGGTGGGCGCCTCCAACACCGTTGGCCGCCCGATGGCACTGGAACTGCTTTTGGCGGGCGTCACCGTCACCGTCACCCACAGCGCCACCCGCGACCTGGCTTCCTTTGTGCGCAACGCGGAAATCCTGGTGGTGGCCGTGGGCCGGCCGGAATTGGTTAAGGGCGAGTGGATCAAGGAAGGCGCCATCGTCATCGACGTCGGCATCAACCGCCTGGAAAGCGGCAAGATCTGCGGCGACGTGGAGTTCGACGCCGCCAAGGAGCGCGCCGCCTGGATCACCCCGGTGCCCGGCGGCGTGGGCCCCATGACCGTCGCCACTTTGCTGGAAAACACGCTGGATGCAGCCGAAAAACTGCACGCTTGAGTTTGTCGGCTTAAAATAAAAACCCGCCATCCGGCGGGTTTTTATTTTGCTGTTGCGTGGAACGAACTCAATTCGCCCTGGCATGCCACCAGCGCAGCAGGTCCAGATCGACATAGCCCTTGCCGTTAACATCGCCCTTCAGCACCCGGAACGGGCTATCCGGCTCGCCGAGGTCCGACAGAACGACAAAGGCGCCGTCGAAATCCTCGTGTTCGGTGTAGTTGCTGACCGTCACCAGGGTCGGCAAACCGGCGCCGAGGCTGGACAGCACGCCGTTGCGGGAGTCCTCCACGGCCAGGCATTCCGAGGCTTTCCAGCCGGCCTTTTCCAGGGCCCACCGATAGATGTCCGGCGCCGGCTTCTTGGCGGGCACGATGTCGCCGGCGGCGATGACATCGAACCAGCTTTCCGCGTCCGGCGCCAGGCTGTTCTTCAATAGCGCGGTGACATTTTCCGGGGTCGTGGTGGTGGCCACGGCAAGGCGCACGCCGGCGGCCCGCGCCTCCTCCATCAGGCGCCGGACGCCGGGGCGCAGGGGTATGCGGCCCTCGTCCATCATCGCCACGTAATGGCGGGTTTTGGTCTTATGCAGGGTCACCACCAGATCGTCGAAATCCTTGGGCTTGTCGTAGCCGGGATGGAATTTCTCGACGAAATAACGAATGCGCTCCTTGCCCCCGGTAACGGCCAGCAGCTTGCCGTAGAGGGCCTCGTCCCAACTCCAGTCGAGCCCCAGTTCCTTGAATGCGGCATTGAAGGCCACCCGGTGGCCGTCGCGCTCGGTGTCGGCCAGGGTGCCATCCACGTCAAAAATCAATGCGTTAAGTGTCATGGCGTCCTAAATTGTATTGCGATAGTGATGGATTTCTGCTATTAAAGCGGTTTTTTGTTTTCAACCAAAGAAGTGGGGCCCCATGCCAGTTGAACTGCACAAACAATTCACTCCCTATGTCGCCAAGAAGGGCGAGGAGTACATGAACCCCAAGCAACAGGCCCATTTTCGCAAAATCCTCGAGGACTGGAAAGCCGAGTTGAGCCGGGACATCGACAACACCGTCCACACCATGCAGGAAGAGGCCACCCTGTTCGCCGACCCCAACGACCGCGCCAGCCAGGAGTCCGACATGGCCCTGGAGCTGCGCAACCGCGACCGGGAGCGCAAGCTGATCAAGAAAATCGACGAAACCATCGGCAAAATCGAATCCGGTGATTACGGCTACTGCGAGAGCTGCGGCGTGGAAATCGGCCTCAAGCGATTGGAAGCCCGCCCCACCGCCACGCTGTGCATCGACTGCAAGACCCTGGACGAAATCCGGGAGAAGCAGGTCGCGAAGTAACGTTCGCGGCCTGGCTTTTGGCAAAGGTTAATCCTCGGGTTAGCCCGCACCACACGCATCTCGCTTCAATCGTCTGACGGGTTATGCCCTTCGGGCTGGTCCGATCAACCCCATCGCAAGCGCTTCCGCTATGACAACTGCCGCCCTTGACCACGCTGAATTCGACCGACTCTACAACGGCCTGCTGTTCAGCCTGATGTCCTGGGAACAGTTGTCGGATTTCTGGAACCGCATCGACCCGGCGGCGGGCTGGTATCTGTACGCCGTGGGCGAAGCCTTGCCGGAAGGGGCCGCCGACGCGGAGGCGACCGCGCGCTTTATCCAGAAAATCAACGCCCTGCTTCGCCATGATCATCACGAGGACTACTGCGGCATCGTCTATGCCGACGACCTGGAAGCCCCCAGCCTGGTGAAAATCTACGACCCCAACAACCTGGGGTCGTCCTGCGGCGGAACCGGCAAACACACCATCCCGCCTGGCTGGGTGATGAGCCGGAAGCCACCGCGGAACATCGCCCCCGGCGGTGTCGTGGCCGGCAACCGCCGCCGCTGGTGGCAGGCCTTCCTCAACGGCTAACAGGCTATCGGAGGCATCGAAATGACGGCCTCATGTGCTGCCTCCCATCGGCCAACGGCGCGTGCCCACGCTCCAATCAATATTTTTCCCCCAACTCCGCCAGCCCCCTGTGGCCGAGGATTCAAGATTCGATCTTTCCGATGTACGGGATAAGCCATGAGCTGCAACCCTGAAGTTCTAAAAACGGTTCCCCTGTTTTCCCTCCTTGACGACGAGGAACTGGCCGTGCTCGCCAGCCAGGTGGAGTTGCGCGACTTTGCGCCCCGCCAGAGAATCTATAAGAGCGGCGACCCAAGCGAACACGCCTACATCATGGTGTCGGGCTCGGTCCAGGTGACGACCATCGACGAGGACAATCAGGTCGTGCTGCTCGACATGCCGATTCAGGGCGATGTTTTCGGTTTCGCCTCGATGCTGGCGCAAACGCCCCATCAAACCGACGCCACGGCGGAAGAGCATACCGAATGCATCGAAATGGACCGCAACGACCTCACCGTCCTGTTACACAAAAAACCCGATGCCGGCCTTGACCTGATGACCGTGCTGGGCAAGCAATTCCACGCCGCTGAAAGACTGGTCCGCCTCCGCGCGGTACGCAACCCGAACGACCTGATCGAGGAGGCGGAGACATTGGGCGAGCGGCTCGCCGACATGGTGGCCTCGATGAAGCCCGGCTCTGTCGTCATCGACCTTGCCGCCGAACGCGGCGGCAACTGCGACCTCACCGTTCCCGACCAGACGATTTTGCAGGCTATTGCCTCTCTGGGTCGGGTGGGCATCTTTGCCGAACCTGCTGGAGCAGCCGCGTATGCCGGTCTGCTCAGTGCTCTAAACACCGGTCTCATCCAACCGGATGACCCGGTGCTGGTGTTGAACACCGGCAGTGGTTTAAAGGATATCAAAGCTGCCATGCAAGCCGCCCCCCAGGCGCCGGTGATTGAACCCACTCTGCCAGCCCTGGAACGGCTGCTGCAATCGAAAGGAACCTGATATGGCAAAACCTGTTTTTTCGGTGGCTGTACCTATCTATAATGAGATTGAGTCTCTGGCGGAGTTGTACCGGCGGGTGGCT
>JAGUYQ010000234.1 GCA_020061285.1 Betaproteobacteria bacterium | reverse complement strand
GGCTTCGAGGGCGGCATTGTAGGCGCTCTGGAGTTTCTGTTCCGCCGTTTTGCGTTCGGTGACGTCGCGCATGATGGCCTGGGTGACGATACGGCCATCGAGGTGCATGGAGTGGAGGGCGATTTCCACCGGGAAAAGCGTTCCATCCACGCGCCTTCCCTGCCAGTCGAAATAGCAGTGTCCCTCTCTCATGGCCAGGGCGATCTGGCTCTGGGCATAGTCGGCGGAACTCAGCCCGTTGGGCTGCATTTCCGGCCCCAGGTCGGCGGGGTTGGATGCCACCAGCGCCTGCCGGGATGGATAACGGAACATCAATACCGACGCCGGGTTGACGTCGATAAAACCTTTGTGGTCCAACAATACGATGCCGTCGGAATTGGTATCGAAAAGGGTTTTGTACTTGAGCTGCTCCTTTTCGATCTCCCGTGTCTGGCGGGCGGTGCGTCGAATAATCAGGATAGCGATCAGGAAACTGATCCCCGCTGCCGTTACCCCCATGAAAATCATCAGGAAACGGGTGTCGGCATAGGAGACGGCGGCGTTCTTCGTCGCTTGCAGGGTGGCCTTGCGCTGGATATCGAGCAATTCGTTGAGTTGCTTCACCAGCGTTTTTTGCATCGGGATGGCGTTGGCCTGAAGGATTTGCAACGATTTCCGGTCCTGGCCGTTCATGGCCAGTTCGATGGCGCGGAAAACATAGGGTTGGGTGACGGCCGTCTGGTTGGCGATATCCTCCAGCACCACCCGCTCATCGTCGGTAAGCTTCATTTGTTCGAGCTTCTGACGGGCGCTGGCGTAAATGTCGCCCAGTTCGTAGAAGCGCAGCAGTTCATCCTCCTTGTCGAAAGGGTCGGTCAACACCACGATGGTGTGCATGCTGATGGCCCGGTTGCGCAAGGCGTCCTGCATGGTGCTGGCCAACTCGGTCTTGACGTTGTTTTCGTTGACGATGCGCTCCAGGTGGCGGTTGAGGGCCGCCATCTGGTTCAGGCCGGCAACGGTCAGGCCGATCATCAACAAGAGGGAAACCGCGAAGCCGATGGCCAAGCTGAGTTGGATGTTTTTCGAGAACATAGAGAGAACGTGGACCGCGGTGGTTTCCATGCTACCTCTTTTCGCCGTAGGCGGGTATGGCGGCGGGATGATACGAAGAGCGCGTGTGGGAACAAAAAATCCCCACTCATAATGGGGCAGGGGATGGATAGGGGCGGACTTTATTCCTCCAGCAAGCTTCTCAGCATCCACGCGTTCTTTTCATGGATCTGCATGCGTTGGGTGAGGAGGTCCAGGGTGGGCTGGTCGTTGGCCTTGTCGGCGACGGGGAAAACGGCGCGGGCGGTGCGCACCACGGTTTCCTGGCCTTCAATAAGCTGGCGGATCATGTCCTTGGCCTTGGGCACGCCGTCGGCCTCCTTGATGGAGGTCAGGGAGGCGAATTCCTTATAGCCGCCGGGGGCGGGGAAACCCAGGGCGCGAATGCGCTCGGCGATCAGGTCCACGGCCATCCATTGCTCGTTGTACTGGTCCATGAACATGATGTGCAGGGTCTGGAACATGGGGCCGGTGACGTTCCAGTGAAAATTGTGGGTTTTGAGGTAGAGGGTATAGGTATCGGCCAGGAAGCGGGACAGGCCTTCGGCGATCTTGGCGCGGTCCTTTTCGCTAATGCCGATGTCAATGGATGCGGGTGATTTCATCATGCTCCTTTTTTCGTTGAGTTTGAGAGTTAAATCATATCCTGGAGGCTGATGCCAAGTTTCATGATACCGATCAGACTGGCGACTGGCTGCTCTTTTTCCTGGGTACTCAGGCCGGTTGCAGCAGGTCGGCGGCAAGAGAGTCGCGAACCTCCGGCGGTATTTCGCATTCCGCCCGGTAGGCGGGATGATCAATGCCGGCATGTATCTTGGCCCCGTCCTTGACCGCGGCGCTCATCGCCGGGCTAAGCTCGAAGCGCAGGAAATGGACGGAGGAGGTTTTTTCCTCGGTTTCCCGTTCCAGGTCTTCATTGGCGACGGGATGAACCTTGTCGAAGCCTTCCACCTGTACCCATAGGGCGCGTTCGATGCCGATCAGTTTCGCCAGAGCCTGGCGGCGTTCGTTCTCGTCGGCATATTCCAGCATGAAGGTGGCTTTCCAGTTGTTTCCATCCGGGATCAGCGGGTTATAGGCATTCAGTTCGTCGGCAATGCCCTCCGGCTCGAAAATACGCTCGATGCGCAGCATTTCCTGCACCTGGTACTGCATGGTCAGGCGGTCTTCGAAATAGAGGGCGGCATGGTCGCCGAGTTGCAACCGGCGGTTTTTCTTATGGGCCATCACCTCGGCGCGAAAGTCGCTTCTGACGCGCGCGTACTCCTCGAGGGAGTAGAGGTTTTGCGGGGTCAGTTTTTCCATGTTTATCGTCTCCTGTAATCAGATTCCGTAGGCCCGGCGCAGCAGGGTGATGGGGTGCTCGGGAGCGCGCCCGTCGGCGAGGCCGTTTTCGATGTGGTGGCCGGCCATGGCGCAATCGCTACCATAGTGGTCGGCTTGGGAAGACTGGACGCGGTTCACCACCGGTTGGACGATTTTCATCGACGCTGCGTGGGATTCTTTTTTCACCGCGTACGTCCCGTCATGGCCGGAGCAGCGCTCGATGATCTCCACTTCGCTGCCGGGCACCAGGGCCAGGGTTTCCCGGGTCTTCTGGCCGACGTTCTGTACCCGCTGGTGGCAGGCCGCATGGTAGGCCACCTTGCCCAGGGTATGCTTGAAATTGGTGTTTAGCTTGCCTTCCTTATGGCGCAGCATGAGGTATTCGAAGGGGTCGTAGAAGGCTTCCTTCACCTTCTGTACCAGGGGGTCGTCCGGGAACATCAGCGGCAGTTCCTGTTTGAACATCAGCACGCAGGAGGGGATGAGGGCGGTGAGGTCCCAGCCTTCGTCCACCAGACGGGCCAACTCGGGAATGTTCACTTCCTTGGCGGCCGCCACCGTCTCCAAGTTGCCCAATTCCAGCTTGGGCATGCCGCAGCAGCGCTCCACCTTCGGTGTGGTAACGGGGATGCCGTTGTGCTCGAATACGGCGACGAAATCCTCGCCGACTCCCGGCTCGTTGCGGTTCATGTAGCAGGTGGTGAAGAGCGCCACCTTGCCTGTGGTGCGGCCGGCGGGCTCCGCGGGCAGGGGACTGGCGTGGCCCTTGAGCCGCTTGCGCAGGGGATTGCTGTGGAACTCCGGCAGCTTGGCATCGGCGTGGATGCCCGCCACCGCTTCCAGCACCTTGCGGGCGGGGCGGACTTTGTTGACGGCGTTCACTATTTGGGCCACCACCGGAATGCCGGCAAAACTGCCCACCGCCTCGGTGCTGGTGAGAATGCGGTCCCGCAGCTTGACGTCGCCGTTGCGGAATTTCACCGCCTTGGCACGGAGCATCAGGTGGGGAAAATCGAGGTTCCACTCGTGGGGAGGGACATAGGGGCACTTGGTCATGTAGCACAGGTCGCATAGGTAGCAATGGTCCACGACCTGCCAGTAATCCGATTTCTTGACCCCATCCACTTCCAGGGATTCCGAGCTGTCCACCAGATCGAACAAGGTGGGGAAGGACTGGCACAGGCTGACGCAGCGCCGGCAGCCGTGGCAGATGTCGAATACCCGTTCCATCTCCTTGAACAAGCTTTCCTCGTTATAGAAATCGGCGGATTTCCAGTCGAGGGGGTGGCGAGTGGGGGCTTCCAGGTTGCCTTCACGGATAGGACTGGCCATGGTTTTCTCCATGTTACGGATGGGGATGACGCCGGCCGCTCGAAGCGGCCGGGTGGGTGGGCTTAATCGACCAGGCTGTCGAGGGCTTTTTGGAAGCGGTTGGCGTGGGAACGCTCCGCCTTGGCCAGGGTCTCGAACCAGTCGGCGATCTCGTCGAAGCCTTCATCCCGCGCCGTCTTGGACATACCGGGATACATGTCGGTGTATTCGTGGGTTTCACCGGCGATGGCGGTCTGAAGGTTCTGCCGGGTGGCGCCGAAGGGCAGGCCGGTGGCAGGGTCACCACAGGACTCCAGATACTCCAAATGGCCGTGGGCATGGCCGGTCTCGCCTTCGGCGGTGGAACGGAATACCGCCGCCACGTCGTTTTGCCCTTCCACGTCGGCTTTGGCTGCGAAATAGAGGTAACGGCGGTTGGCTTGGGATTCGCCGGCGAAGGCGTCTTTCAGGCTTTGTTCGGTCTTACTACCTTTGAGTTGCATGGTCTTCCTCCTGGTTACGTGGGGTCCCGGCTTGACTCTCCCGAGCCGGGCTGGCGGGTAGGCCACTTCACTATAGTTGCCGAATCGGACAAGAGGGAAATTGGTTTTTCAAAATACGGTGATAGGCAAAAACTATCACGAGGAGCAAGGATATGGCGAGGCCAGGCAGGGAGATTGCCACCAGGATGGTGGCAGACCTATTCAGCGGCAGGCTCCTCCCTGTCTAGCAAGCGGTATATCGGGTTGTTCATGCCTTCTACGGCGGCGATTAAGGCTTCTATAGCCTCGGGGCGGGTGAACCCCCGCCGCCAGGCAAGAGCCACACGCCGTGAGGGTTCGGGCGAATCGAAAGGAATGGCGCTGACCATGGCGGAACAATAGGGACCGGTGAGGGCGCTGACCGGCAAGACCGAAACACCGAAACCCGAGGCCACCATGCAACGGATGGTCTCGATGGAATGGCCCTGGCGCATGGCGTTTTCGGCATGGCTGATGTCGGGGCAGGCGTCCAGCACCTGGTCGCGGAAGCAGTTTCCCGCCTTCAATACCAGGACTTCTTCGCCCCGCACTTCGTTGGCCGGGATGCTGGCGCGTTTTTCCCACGGGTGGCCACGGGGCACGATGACCTGGAACGGTTCATCGTAGAGGGGGTGGGTGAGGATGCCCGGCACGTCGAAGGGCAGGGCGATGATGGCCGCGTCCACGGTGCCGTATTTAAGGTAATCGGCCAGCAGGGCGGTCATGCTTTCCTCGATATAAAGCTGCATATTCGGCGCGATGCGCTGGAGGGAGGTAATCAAGCCAGGCAGCAGATAAGGGCCGATGGTGTGGATCACCCCCAGGCGAAACTCCCCGTGCAAGGGGTTCAAGCCCAAATGAGCGACCAGCTCAACCCGTTTCGCCTCGTCCAGGGTCTTGCGCGCCTGGGCGACGACCTGATAGCCGAGGTCGGTCAGGGTGACGTGCCCCTTGGTCCGCTCGATCAGGGCAACACCCAGTTCGGCTTCCAGATTTTGCAGGGAGACGCTCAAGGTTGGCTGGCTGACGTGGCAGCGCTCGGCGGCGCGGCTGATGGAGCCTTCATCGGCAAAAGCAACCAGATAGCGCAGAGAAGAAAGTTTCATCGGGCCCCCTATAGGTACTGACTATATGCTTTATAGCAAAAATCAATATATAAATCATTGACTTATAAAATAACCACGGCTATGGTAGGGATGTTGCGACATTTTTTCAAGCCGATCTTCCATCGATAAGGAGCGACCTTTATGAAAATGCGAATCCTTGCAGCCGCCCTACTGGCCATTGGCCTTCCCGCCGCCTGGGCCGCGGCCAACGAGCCGATCCAGCCCATCCCGCCGGCCAAGGTCACCAACCCGGCCATGGTGGAACTGGGCAAAAAGCTCTATTTCGACCCCCGCCTTTCCAAATCGGGCTTCATCTCCTGCAACTCTTGCCACAACCTGTCCATGGGCGGTTCCGACAATCTGAAGACTTCAATCGGCGACCATTGGAAACAGGGGCCGATCAACGCCCCCACGGTGCTCAACTCGAGCATGAACGTGGCCCAGTTCTGGGATGGCCGCGCAGCCGATCTTAAGGCGCAGGCCGGCGGCCCGATCGCCAACCCCGGCGAGATGGGTTTTACCCATAAGCTGGCGGTGGACGTCATCAAATCCATCCCCGGTTACGTGGCCGATTTCAAGAAATCCTTCGGTTCCGACAAAGTGGACATTGACCGGATCACCCAGGCCATTGCCGCCTTCGAGGAAACCCTGGTGACGCCCAATTCCCGCTTCGACAAATGGCTGAAGGGCGACAAGAAGGCCCTTACCGCCAACGAACAGGCCGGCTACAAGCTGTTCAAGGATAGCGGTTGTATCGCTTGCCACAACGGGCCTGCGGTAGGTGGCAATTCCTTCCAGAAGCTGGGCGTGGTCGAACCCTACAAGACGAACAACCCGGCGGAAGGCCGTGTCGCCGTTACCGGCAAGGATGCGGACCGTTTCAACTTCAAGGTGCCGACCCTGCGCAACGTGGAGCTGACCTATCCCTATTTCCACGACGGCGCCGCCGATACCCTTCCCGAGGCGGTGAACACCATGGGCCGGGTCCAGTTGGGCAAGCACTTCACCCCGGAAGAAAACGCCAAGATCGTCGCCTTCCTGAAGACCCTTACCGGCGATCAGCCCGACTTCAAAATGCCCATCCTGCCGCCGTCCGCCGACAAGACGCCGCGGCCGACGCCCTTCGACAAATAAGCCGATAGCAGTAGTGTTCCTCCACGCACCCCGGAAACGGGGTGTTTTTTTGCCAGCCGGAAACATCAGGCGCTGGGCATAAGGCAGGATATCCCCCATTTTTGCCGGAACATGGGGGAATGGTCCGGACAACCAGGCTGTTTTACGATACAGCATCTTGTTCGGCGGCAGTAAGGCGAGTGAGGGCAAGGGCGAAACCGGAGATGCTAGCGCCCCGGAACAGGAGGCAGGGTTTGCCGGTCCGCTTGCAATGGCGTTTCAAGTGGTAGTAGGCGGCGTGACTGACACAATCCGTGGGGCAAAGTACGGCATCGGCGCCCTGGATCATGTCCGGCAGGCGGGAGAGGGATTCTTCCAGGCCGCCATCGTGGTGAACGAGGCGGATTCCCAGTCGCTCGGCCAGGGTGCGGTATTGCGACACCAATGCGGTGCGGCCGCCGACACAGAGGACGCAGCGTTTTTCCAAGCCGGGCTGGCAGGCGGCACAATCCCCGCGGCACGAGTCCGCCTCCGCCTCGGGAGTTAGCAGCAGCCGTTCCAAGGCATGCCGCTCGGCGGCCAGCATGTCCCGTTCGCGCCTCAATTCGGCGTTTTCCGTCAGGTGTTTTTTCAGGGATTCTTCCATCGCATGGTGGCGCTGCTCCAGCTTTAGAAATTGGCTATGGGCGTTTTCCATCTCCATGAGGCGGCAGGACATTTCCTCCATAAGGGCGCCGGATTCGAAGTGATCGAGCCGTGCTTTCAGGCGGGAGAGTTCCTCCATCTTGCTTTGTGCTTGAGTTAGCGCCATTTCCAACCGCCGCTCCCGGTCGAGCAGCG
>JAGUYQ010000102.1 GCA_020061285.1 Betaproteobacteria bacterium | reverse complement strand
GGCTTCGATTACCGGGAGATCGCCGAATGGAACGGCATCGACGACCCCAACCGGATTCTGGTGGGACAGGAGTTGCGGCTTAAGCCTCCCGCCGGGGTGGTGGTCAAACCGCTCAAGTCCCAGGAAGTGACGGCCAAGCCCGCAGACGATGGGTTGGCGAAGGTACTCACCCAGCCCAAGGCGCTCAAGCTGCCGTATTCCGAGCAGGCCCTGGCTAAGGCGGCAAAGCCGGTCCAGGATGAGTTGAAGCCTCAGCCCGCGAAAGCGGAGGAGAAACCGGAGCCGAAGGCGGCGGAGAAGACGGAGGTGGCCGACAAGCCGGATGCCGATGGCGGGGACGATGAGGCGATAAAATGGGCCTGGCCGACCAGCGGCAAGGTGGTGGCCGGTTTCAGCGACCCCGGCAACAAGGGGGTGGATATCGGCGGCAAGCTGGGGCAGCCGGTGACGGCGAGCGCGGACGGCAAGGTGGTGTATAGCGGCAGTGGATTGCGGGGCTACGGCAAACTGATTATCATCAAGCACAACAAGACCTACTTGAGCGCCTATGCCCACAATAGCCGGATACTGGTGAAGGAAGGGCAGAGCGTGACGAAGGGGCAGAAAATCGGTGAGATGGGCAGCAGCGATGCGGAGAAGGTAAAACTGCATTTTGAAATCCGGCGGTTGGGTAAGCCGGTCGATCCAATGAAGTATCTCAGCGAAAAATCCTGATGGCAGATACCGAGAACGTAGAGGACGAAGGCCTCCCGGAGGAAGAAGCGGAGCTTCTTGCCGAGGAGCCGGAGGCGCAGGAAGAGGGGGTTTCCCTCGTCGATTTGCAAGGTGACGTGACCCAGGCCTATCTCAACGAGATAGGCCAGAACGCCCTGCTGACCCCCGCGGAAGAACTCAGCCTCACCCGCCAGGTACGGCAGGGGGATTTCGACGCCCGGCAGCGGATGATCGAGTGCAACCTGCGCCTGGTGGTGAATATCGCCAAGCGCTATGTCAACCGCGGACTCGACCTCCTGGACCTGATCGAGGAAGGCAACCTGGGCCTGATGCACGCCCTAGAAAAATACGACCCGGAACGGGGATTCCGTTTTTCCACCTATGCCACCTGGTGGATACGCCAGAACATCGAACGGGCGATCATGAACCAGTCCCGCACCATCCGCCTGCCGGTGCATATCATCAAGGAGCTGAACGTCTGCCTGCGTGCTTTTCGCCATCTGGAGTCCCACGGTGAAATGGACCCGACGGTGGACGACGTGGCCCATTTGGTCGGCAAAACGCCGGAGGATGTGCGCAGGGTGCTGTCCCTCAACGAGCGTATCGCGTCCCTCGATGCTCCCCTGGATATCGACCCTTCCCTGTCCATCGGCGAGGCGATCCCCGACGACAACAACGTTCCCATCGACCTCCAGCTCCATAACAGCGAGGTGCAGGTATACGTCCAGGAGTGGCTGGGGCAGTTGACCGACAAGCAGCGCTGGGTGATCGAGCGGCGTTTCGGCCTCAACGGCCAGGAGATCAGCACCCTGGAGGAAGTGGCCGAAAGCCTCAGCATCACCCGCGAGCGGGTGCGCCAAATCCAGATGGAGTCCCTGCAATCCCTGCGTGCTCTATTGAAACGGCGGGGCGTGACCAAGGACGCGCTGCTCTGACATCTCCCGTTTTTCCTTGGAGCGAGGTGGATACCGTCCTGCTCGATATGGACGGCACCTTGCTCGATCTGCATTTCGATACCCACTTCTGGCTGCACCACGTCCCCACCCGTTACGGCGAGAAACACGGCCTCAACTACGAGGCTTCCCGAGCCGAACTGCTGGGCCGCTACGAGCGCATGCTGGGCACCATGGAGTGGTACAGCGTGGATTACTGGGCGGGGGAGCTATCCCTGGATATCGCGGCGCTGAAGGAAGAGGTGGCTCACCTCATCGACATCCACCCCCGTGTGCCGGAATTCCTGACCCGCCTGCGGCAGGCCGGCAAGCGGGTGGCGCTGGTGACCAACGCCCACCACAAGAGTCTGGGGCTGAAAATGCGCCGCACCGGCCTGGAGAGCTATTTCGATGCGCTAATCTGCGCCCACGATTTCGGCCTCCCCAAGGAGCACGCCGAGTTCTGGGGCCGGTTGCAGGCGGCGGAGCCCTTTGTTGCGGCGCGGACGCTACTGGTGGACGACAGCTTGCCGGTGCTGCGCTCGGCGCGGGATTACGGCGTCGCCTTCCTGCGCGCCATCCGTCGGCCCGACACGGGGCAGCCGGAAAAGGATACGGAAGAGTTCACCGCGCTGGATAGCTTCGACGACATCATGCCGGGGGATGCCGGGCGCTGAGAACCGGGTACGCTGGCGGTTTTGCCGCCGCTGGCATTATTCCACGATCAACGCCGCGGCCACTTCCCGGCCTTCCGCCACCAGGATATTGTAGGTCCGGCAGGCGGCGCCCGTATCCATCACTTCCAGGCCGATACCCACGCCCTGCACCATGGCGGTGAGGGCAGGGGGCGGGAAGCGCAGTTTGGCGCCGCTCCCCAGGAGGACGATTTCCGCGCCCAGGGCGGCCAAGCGGGCGAAATCGTCGGCAATCAAATTTTCCATGCCCCCTTCCTTCCACCCGTCGATTTTACCCGGCAACACGATCAGATTGTTTTCGTGCCGAACGCCGTTGATCAGGACGTAGCCCTCACCGTAGCCGGTAAAAAGATTCTTGCCGGGGGCATCGCTGAGGTGAAGTTTCATGGGGGGGCTCCAATTGCTTGCGGGGGGCGGCTCAGGTAACATTGTACATTTTTACGAATCAGCCGGTTGGCCGCGTTTTTGCGATAATTATGCGGCGTCTCCGGCTATATTTGATCGAGGACGTCCCTTTGAGGAAACCGATGCGTCAAGCGCGAAAGAGGGAACCAGCCGTGCAACCCGTACTCAAATCCACCAAACTCGCCAACGTCTGCTACGACATCCGCGGCCCGGTGATGGGGCGCGCCAAGCAGATGGAGGAGGACGGGCAGCGTATCATCAAGCTGAATATCGGCAACCCCGCCCCATTCGGCTTCGAGGCGCCGGAAGAGATCATCCAGGACGTCATCCACAATCTCTCCAACGCTTCCGGTTATTCCGATTCCAAGGGCCTGTTCGCCGCCCGCAAGGCGATCATGCACTACACCCAGGAGAAGAAGATTCCCGGGGTGACCATCGACGACATCTACATCGGCAACGGCGTTTCCGAACTGATCGTGATGGCCATGCAGGCCCTGCTCAACAACGGCGACGAGGTGCTGGTGCCGGCGCCGGATTATCCCCTGTGGACGGCGGCGGTGAGCCTGGCTGGCGGCACGCCGCGGCACTATATCTGCGACGAGCAGTCCGACTGGCTGCCGGACCTGGACGACATCAGGAGCAAGATCACCCCCAATACCCGCGCCATCGTCCTGATCAACCCCAATAACCCGACGGGGGCGCTGTATCCGGAGGCTTTCCTCAAGGAAGTGATCGAGGTCGCGCGCCAGTACCAACTCATCATCTACGCCGACGAGATTTACGACAAGGTGGTATACGATGGCAACGTCCATACCTCCATCGCTTCCCTGGCGGAAGACCTGCTCATCGTCACCTTCAACGGCCTGTCCAAGAATTACCGCGCCGCCGGCTACCGTGCCGGCTGGCTGGTGGTGTCCGGGGAAAAGCGTCATGCCCAGGACTACATCGAGGGGCTCAATATGCTGTCCTCGATGCGCCTGTGCTCCAACGTCCCGGCCCAGTTCGCCATCCAGACGGCCCTGGGCGGTTACCAGAGCATCAACGATCTGGTGGCTCCCCAGGGACGGCTCACCAAGCAGCGGGACCTCGCCTGGTCCCTGCTCAACGACATTCCCGGCGTTACTTGCGTCAAGCCCAAGGCGGCCATGTACCTGTTCCCTCGGCTCGACCAGAAAATGTATCCCATCGCCGACGACCAGCAGTTCATCCTGGAATTGCTGGAGGCGGAGAAGGTCCTGCTGGTCCAGGGCAGCGGTTTCAACTGGCCTCACCCCGACCACCTTCGGGTGGTGTTTCTGCCCAATCTGGACGATCTGCAAGAGGCGATCGGACGCATCGCGCGCTTTCTGGACCACTACCGCAAGCGGCACGGAACCTGAAATCAGCCGGAGCGGAAAAACCGGCTTGGCTCGTTCCGCCGCTTTGGATTCACGATAATCACTCACGACTGAAAAACTTATGAAACCCATCAATGTAGGCTTGTTAGGCTTGGGCACGGTTGGCGGCGGCACCCTCACGGTGCTGCGCCGCAATGCCGAGGAAATCACCCGCCGCGCCGGGCGCGAAATCCGCGTCACCATGGCGGCGGTGCGCAACCTGGAAAAGGCCAAGGCTGTCGCCGGCGACCTGACCCTCACCACCGACGCCAACGACGTGGTGAACAACCCCGACATCGATATCGTGGTGGAACTCATCGGCGGCTATTCCCCCGCCAAGGAACTGGTGCTCAAGGCCATCGCCAACGGCAAGCACGTGGTCACCGCCAACAAGGCCCTGCTGGCCGTGCACGGCACCGAGATATTCAAGGCCGCCCAGGAAAAGGGCGTGATGGTGGCCTTCGAGGCCGCCGTGGCGGGGGGCATCCCCATCATCAAGGCGCTACGCGAGGGCCTCACCGCCAACCGCATCGAGTGGATCGCCGGCATCATCAACGGCACCACCAACTTCATTCTGTCCGAGATGCGCGACAAGGGTTTGGCCTTCGACACCGTGCTGGCCGAGGCGCAGCGCCTGGGCTACGCGGAAGCCGACCCCACCTTCGACATCGAAGGCGTGGACGCCGCCCACAAGCTCACCATCATGGCCGCCATCGGCTTCGGTATCCCGATGCAGTTCGACAAGGCCTACACCGAAGGCATCAGCAAGCTGACCAAGGAAGACATCACCTACGCCGAGGAACTGGGCTACCGCATCAAGCTCTTGGGCATTACCAAGCGCACCGACAAGGGCATCGAACTGCGGGTCCACCCGACCCTGATTCCCACCAAGCGCCTGATCGCCAACGTGGAAGGGGTGATGAACGCGGTGCTGGTGAAGGGCGACGCCGTGGGCGCCACCATGTACTACGGCCGCGGCGCCGGTGCGGAACCGACCGCCTCCGCCGTGGTGGCCGACTTGGTGGACGTTACCCGCATGCACACCGCCGACCCGGAAAACCGCGTGCCTCATCTCGCGTTCCAGCCGGACCAGCTTTCCGATGCGCCGGTGCTGTCCATCGACGACGTGCGCAGCTCCTACTACCTGCGCCTCAAGGCCTTCGACAAGCCCGGCGTGCTGGCGGACGTGACCCGCATCCTGGCCGATCTGGAAATCTCCATCGACGCCATGATTCAGAAGGAGCCCGCCGAGGGCGAGGAACTGGTGGACGTGATCATTCTTACCCACCAGGCGGTGGAAAAAGCCGTCAACCAGGCCATCGCCAAGATCGAGGGGCTGTCGTCCATCAGCGGCAAAATCACCAAGATTCGCATGGAAGAATTGAGCGCATGAAGTATTTGAGCACCCGCGGCGGCATGCCGCCCAAGAACTTCACTGAAATTCTCCTCGGCGGCTTGGCCCCGGACGGCGGGCTGACCATTGCCGAGAGCTATCCCCAGGTCGGCAAGGACGAACTGGCGGCTTGGCGCAAGCTCAATTATCGCGACTTGGCCTTCGAGGTGATTCGCCGTTTCGCCGACGACATTCCAGCCTCGGACCTCAAGGCCATCATCGACAAGACCTACACCGCCGAGGTGTTCCGCAGCGACGACATCACCCCGGTGAAAACCCTGGAGCCGGGCCTGCATATCCTCGGCCTGTCCTATGGCCCCACCCTGGCCTTCAAGGACGTGGCGATGCAGTTGCTGGGCAACCTGTTCGAGTACGTGTTGGCGAAGGCGGGTGCCGAGCTCAACATCCTCGGCGCCACTTCCGGCGACACCGGTTCGGCGGCGGAATATGCCATGCGCGGCAAGAAGGGCATCCGGGTGTTCATGCTGTCGCCCAAGGGCAAGATGAGCCCCTTCCAGACGGCCCAGATGTATTCCCTCCAGGACGCCAACATCTTCAACCTGGCGGTGGAAGGGGTGTTCGACGATTGCCAGGACATCGTCAAGGCGGTGTCCAACGACCTGGAATTCAAGGAACGGTACAAGATCGGCACGGTCAATTCCATCAATTGGGCCCGTGTGACCGCCCAGGTGGTGTACTACTTCAAGGCCTATTTCGCGGTGACGAAGAACGAGGACGAGGAAGTGTCCTTCTCCGTGCCCTCCGGCAATTTCGGCAACGTGTGCGCCGGCCACATCGCCAAGCAGATGGGCCTGCCGATCCGCAAGCTGATCGTCGCCACCAACGAAAACGACGTGCTGGATGAGTTTTTCCGCACCGGCGTATACCGGCCTCGGCCGGAGACGGCCCATACCTCCAGCCCTTCCATGGACATTTCCAAGGCCTCCAACTTCGAGCGCTTCGTCTACGATTTGGTGGGACGGGATTCGGCGGTGGTGAAGGCGTTATGGCAGAAGGTGGATGCCGGCGGCAGTTTCGACCTCGCCCAGACGCCTTATTTCGCCAAGGTGGCCGATTTCGGCTTCGCTTCCGGCTCCAGCAATCATGCCAACCGGCTCGCCACCATCCGCCGGGTTTTCGAAAGCTACGGCGTGATGATCGATACCCATACCGCCGACGGCGTGAAAGTGGGTTTGGAGCACCGTGAGTTGGGCATTCCCCTGGTGTGCCTGGAAACCGCCTTGCCCGCCAAGTTCGAGGAAACTATCCGCGAGGCCCTGGGGCGCGAGCCGGCGCGCCCCGCCGATCTCGCCGGCTTGGAGCAACTGCCGCAGCGCTACGAGGTGGTGAAAGCGGATGCGGATGCGGTCAAGCGTTTCATCGCGGCCAGCGTCGGGCACTAAAGCGACGCTCCAAGAGGAAAAGCGCCCTTTCTTATAGTGAAGGGCGTTTTTTTCTAGTGGGATGTGTGCGAAGAAGGCCGCCATTGCTCAGGAGAGAGGAAAGTGGTGGTTGGCCAGGCGGGCTTCCAGAAAGCCGCGGTCGGCCTTGTTGACGAATTCCATGAACTCGATACCGCAGCGGAATTGGTGGGATGAGCCGTCGTATACCGTCTGCACCATTCTGCCCTTGATTTCCATTACCCGGCTTCCGGGCTTATGGCTGGAAATGGGGACCTGGAGATAAACCGTGAAGCGCCCTTCGATGAAGATGTTCTGCGGGATGAAAATGGATGCCCCGCCGAGGGAAATGTCCTTGGTGGTGCCATGCAGGATGCGCTGTTCGCCGTTGGCGCTGTGCGCGATGGCCGCGCGCCATTTCACCAAGTAACGGGGGAAGCGGCGGCGTTCCTCGACGGTGCCCTTCTTATTTGCCGAAGAGGTTTTTGCCTTGCCCTTGGCGGCCGGGGTGGAATCCAGGAGCGAGGAGACCAAGCCCTCGATTGAAGGTTTTTCTGTCATCGGTTCAGTTCGGAAAATGGGGGAATGCCGGTGCTTGTCTTCAAAAAGCTTTGATTGGCAAGCCGGAGCGTCTGTTAGAATCGAGCGTCCCGCTAATTTTAATCCAATTCTAGAGCGCGTGTATGTATTTGAAAGGGAAGAAGGCACTGATTGTCGATGATATCGCGGGTATGCGGTCGTCTATGCGCACCACCCTCGCCAACCTGGGGATAGAGGACTGCGACCTGGCTTCCACGGCACGGGAGGCGGTGGACAAGATGAAAGGTAAGTTTTACGACCTGGTCATCTGCGATTACTACTTGGGAGACGCCACCGACGGCCAGCAGTTGCTGGAGTTGGTGCGGCGTACCAAGGTTATCAGCCGCAAGACGCTGTTCATCATCGTTACCGCGGAGCGCACCCAGGACCGGGTGGTGGCGGCGGCGGACTTCATGCCCGACGACTACCTGGTCAAGCCCTTCACCGCCGATGTGCTGGGTAAGCGCGTGATGAGCCTGACGGAAAAGAAGGACTATTTCCACGACACCTATACCGCGTTGGACCATGATAACTTGGAGGAGGCCCTGGAGAGGCTGGAGCCCCTTTTGCAAAGCAAAAACAAATACTGGGTCGATGCCATGCGTCTGCAAGGGGAGACTCTAATCCGCCTCGGGCGCTACCCCGAGGCGGAGAAGGTGTTCGACGGGATCGTCGCCCTCAAGCCCATACCCTGGGCCGTGATGGGCAAGGTCAAGGCGCTCAAGGGACAGGACAAGGGGGAAGAGGCGCAGTACCTGCTGGCCGAACTGCTCAAGGAGCATTCGGAGTACCTGGCGGGCTACGATATGCTGGCCACGCTCTTCAGCGAGCGGGGGGACAGCAGCGTTGCGCAGAAGCTGGTGGAGAAAGCCCTGGAACTGGCACCGGTTACCCACCGCCAGAAGCGCGTCGGCCAGCTCGCCTTTCAGAACGGCGACCTGGACAAGGCCCAGCAGTTCCTGTCCGAGGTGGTGGAGAAGGGCAAGTACTCCTATTTCAAGGAGCCGGAAGACTATACGCTGTTGTCCCAGGTCCACATCGAGAAGGGGGACACCGAGCAGGCCCGTACCGTGCTGGACATGGTGAACCAGCGGTTCCGCGAATCCCCCGAGATTCAGGCCCAGGTACAGGTGTACAAGGCCATTTCCTGGCAGAAGGAAGGCAAACCCGAGCAGGCCAAGGCCTTGCTGGAGCCCCTGCTGGCCGATCCCGCCAACGTGCCCGACGGCGTCAAGCTCGACTTGGCGAAGGCCTGCTTCCAATTGGACGACAAGGAGGCGGGGGCCAAGTTTGCTCGGGACGTGATCCAGAGCAACCATGATAATCCGGCCCTCAAGGAGCAGACGGTGAAGATGCTGGAATCCGTCGGCCTGGGCGAGCAGGCGCGGGAATTCGTCACCAAGGCGGTGGATGAGGTGACCAACCTCAATAACCGCGGCGTGGCCCTGGCTCGGGAAGGAAAACTGGAAGAGGCATCCCAGTTGCTGCTCGACGCCGCCGTGCAGTTGCCCCACAACGTCACCATTCTGCTGAATACCGCCTACGTCCTGATGATGTTCATGGAAAAATCCGGCGTGACCGCCGAAAACCTCGCCCTGGTGGACGATTACGTGGCGCGGGCGGAAAGTCTGTCGCCGCGCCATCAGGGCTTGCTCAAGGTGCGGGAGTTGCGCCGGAGGCTCGGCGAGTGACGGAACTGGATTTCGATACCGTCCTGGCAACGGCCGTCCATGAGGTCAAAAACCTGATGGGGGAGTTGTCCCTCAACCTGGAGGATTACCATCAGCGGCATGGGGACCCGGACACGGAAAAGATGCTGGCCCTGGCCCGTGTGTTGCAGAACCGCCTGGTGCAGATACTGATTCTGCAAAAAGCGGGGCACCAGCACCTGACCGTCAATGCGGAGGCGGAAAACCCCGCCGAATTTCTCGAGGAGGTGGCGGCGGAAGCGCGGCTGATGTTGCCCGGCCGCTTGGCGATCGAACTGTGCAACGAAGCGGAACAGGTGCCGTTCTGGTTCATCGACCGCTACCTGGTGTCCCAGGTGCTGATGAACGCCATTCACAACGCCGGCAAGTTCGCCCGTTCCCGCATCGTACTGGGCTGCCGAGAAGAAGGCGACGGCTTGGGGTTTGCCGTGGCGGACGACGGCCCCGGCTATCCCGATTTGCCCGGCTATCGTGCCGAAACAGCGTGCCGGGATACCCCCCGGGGAACGGGCCTGGGATTGCTGTTCAACGAGCGCATCGCCGCCGCCCACGGCGGGTGGGTTGCCCGCGCCAATGCCGATGGCGCCCGTTTTACCCTATGGCTGCCGATGTGATTATTCGGCGGTCTGGTTGCCTTTGGCCGATTTAACCGGGTCGCCTCCCTCCAATTCCCCCAGCTTTTTGCCTGCCAGTCGTGCCTGCGCCTCGGTGGGGAGCGCCAGCACATTCTCCAGGATGTCTTCCAGCGGAGTCCCGTCCTGCAGTGACTTGGCGAGCTGAAAGCGTATCCGTTCGGGGAGGGCGGATTTGCCGTTGATGACGCCGATCATCCAGGGGTGGAGGAGGAGGCCCTTCACCGCCGCTGCCTTGGTCTTGACGATGAACTGGCTGAAAGCGCGGTAGTCGCCGAGGGTCGCGGAGTCGTCCTTGTTCAGCAGGGCAAGTATTTTGGGGTTTAGACCAGCCTGCACCGCTTGTTGCAGGCCGGTCCATTCCGCCTTGAGCTCGTCGCCGACGTGCTGGAACAGGCGCTTTTTCTGCGGCGATTCCATGTCGATCCCCTTGGTGATCCAGCGCAGGTTCCACAGGGCCACTTCGTCCCAGTCGAAGGGGGCCGTGCTCCAGTCGAGGGGGTAATCCACGGGCTCGATGTGCACCCGGTACATTTTCTGGAAGTAGCCGGGGGCGGCGCTGTCCTCGGGAGCCAGCCCCCGTTTCATATGGGTGAGAATGAGCCTGAAATCGGCTTCCTCGAAAGGGCGTTTTTCCTTGAAGCGGAAGCCGAACAGGCGCCCCTCGTCGTCTTCGACGAAACCGTGGATGGGCACGGGAGTCAAGGGTTGCCAGCGCCCGGCCTGCACTTGGCCGCCGGGCTCCAGCGGACCCAGCCAGGCGCCCTTGATCCCTTCGCCCGCATAACGGGAGAAATGGGGGTAACCCTGCCATTTTTCGTAGTTGTAGGCGATGTCCTCGAGAAGAGTCTTATTGGCGATGCCCATCTCTTCGATGCACATGCGGAGAAAAATTTCGGTCTTGTTGCTCATGAGGGTGCGGCTATCGGGTTGGGTGGGGATCGCTGGCATAACTGGAATGATAAGCCACGAAGACAATTATCAAAAACACTTTGGAAACGCGCCGAACGGGCCGATGGCGACGCTGTTCCGCGTGCTGTCGAACACCGCCAAAGATACAGGCGTGGTATAAACTAGCCCTTCCGCATTCGTCCGTCTTCGCACGATGGCCAATCTTATTCTCCTCGCCGCCTGCTTCATCATCGGCATGCTGCTGCGCCGAAGCGGGCGCATGCCGGAGCATGCCCCGGCCACCCTCAACAGCTTTATCATCCACGTTTCCCTGCCGGCCTTGACCCTGCTTTACATCCATGACCTGAAGTTGTCCGGCGATGTCGGTTTCGTGGCCGCCATGGCATGGCTGCATTTCGCCCTGGCGGCGGGGTTCTTCTGGGGGATGGGAAAATGGCTCAAGCTGCCGCGGCCCACGGTGGGGGCGCTGATGCTCACCGGCGGCCTGGGGAACACCTCCTTCCTCGGCCTGCCGATGATCGAAGCCTATTACGGCAAGGGCGGTGTCGCCACCGGCATCATCGCCGACCAGTTGGGGTCGTTCCTGGTGCTGTCCATCCTCGGCATCACCGTTGCCGGGCTTTATTCTTCCGGCGTGCCGACGGCGCGTACCATCGTGCGGCGCATCGTGCTGTTCCCCCCTTTCATCGCCTTGCTGGCGGCTGTGGCATTGATTCCCGTGCCCTATGCCGAATGGTTCACGGCGCTGCTGCACCGCCTGGGGGATACCCTGGCGCCCCTGGCCCTGCTGTCGGTGGGCTTCCAGTTGCGGCTGGGGCATCTGGCGGGGAACGGGCGCAACCTGGCCCTGGGCCTGGGCTTCAAGCTGCTTCTCGCCCCCTTGGCTATTTTCCTGCTCTACGTGCCCCTGCTGGGGGCGGGAGGGCAGGCCATCCAGGTGACCTTGTTCGAGGCCGCCATGCCGCCCATGATCACGGCGGCCATCGTGGCGGCGGAACATGACCTGGACCCGCCCCTGGCGACCTTGATGGTGGCGGTGGGGGTGATCCTGTCCTTCGCCACCCTGACGGGATGGTGGTGGGTGATGAGGGGAATTTAGGGCGTTTGCCAAAAAGTCTTGTTGTGCCGCAGGAGAAGGGCCACGCAGGCATCCACCACTTGCGGGTCGTAGAGTGTCCCCCGCTGGGCCTGGATTTCGGCGATGGCGGCGTCCACGCCGAGGGCGGGACGGTAGGGCCGGTGGGACGACATGGCCTCCACCACGTCGGCCACGGCGACGATGCGGGCCTCGAGGGAGATGGCCCCGTCTTTCAGGCCGTTGGGATATCCCGAACCATCCAGCCGCTCATGGTGCTGTTGCAGGATAGCGGTGAGGGGCCAGGGAAAGTCGATGTCGCCGAGAATTTCGGCACCGGCGCCGGGGTGGGTTTTGACCAGGGAATATTCCGCTGTTTGCAGCTTGCGGGGCATGGAAAGTATTTCCGCCGGGACGGAAATATTACCGATGTCGTGAATCAGGGAGCCGTAGCGGATGCCCGTGATCTGTTCCCGCTCCAGCCCCAGTTCTTCCGCGATGGCCACGGCGAGTTGGGAAACCCGCTTCTGATGGCCGTCGGTGTAAGGGTCGCGCTTCTCGATGGAACGTCCCAGGGCGGCGATGGTCTGGGTCAGGGTGTCCACCGTCCGCTGGCGTTCCAGTTCCAGTTCCCGCTGCTGGGAACGGCTACGGGTGGCCTTGTACACCGCCTCGATGAGCAGGTCGGGATCCACCGGTTTTTTCACGTAGCGATCCACGCCGATTTCGATGGCGCGCATGAAGTAATCGGTTTCGTTGTAGGCGGTGACCACGATGACCGGCATTTCCTCACGCAGGTCTTTTATCTCCCTTGCCATGGCGAGGCCGTCCATGATCGGCATTTTCACGTCGGTGATGACCACGTCGTACAGGCCGGAGCGAAAGTGCTCCAGGCCCGCCTGCCCGTTCTCCGCCACATCCACCTTGGCGAAGCGGCGGCGGAGATAGTGGGCCAGGGCATCGCGCACCTCCTCCTCGTCCTCCACGTACAGAACCGTGAGTGTGTGCAGAAAATCCATATCAATGGGTGTGGCGGCCGAAGTCATTGCTTGGGTTCCTGAGAGGTAAGGGGAAGGGTGATGGTGACCAGGGCGCCGCTATCGTGGTTGCAGACCTCGATGGAGCCGTTGAGGTTGCGCTCCAGGATCATCTTGGTCATGTAAAGGCCGATGCCGCTCCCGTTTTCCTTGGTGGTGAAATAGGGCTCGAAAATCCGCGGCAGGATACCGGGTGGGATGCCGCCTGCATTGTCCTGGATGGACAGCTTGGCCTTTCCGTCCATGGAGTCCAGATGGATGGAGATCGTTCCACTGGTGACATGCTGGCTTTGGATGGCTTCCTTGGCATTGGCCATGACGTTGAGCACGGCCTGGGAGAACTGGTTGGCGAAGCCGTAGCAGAGCAGGCCCGGAGAATAGGCTTTTTCCACGGTGATATGGTTGTTTTTCAGGGCGGCGTCCATGACGAACAGGGCCTCGTCGATGGCGGCGCTGACGTCGAATTCGCCCGGCTCCCGGTCGGGGCGGAAAAAATCCCGGAAGTCGTCGATGGTTGTGGACATCTTCTCCAGCAGCCGATGAGATTTTGACACGGCGTCCGACAGCTTTTCCTCGGTCAATTCATGGTAAACAAAATCGTCCTTGATGTTGCTGATGGTGAGCGACAGGGCATTGAGGGGCTGGCGCCACTGATGGGCGATGTTGTGGACCATTTCACCCATGGCGGCGAGACGGGACTGCTGGATCAGGATGTGGTCCTTCTCCCTGTTTTTCGCCACTTCCGCCGCGACACGCCGGTCCAGTTCCTGGTTAAGCTGTTTGAGGGACTCCTCGTCGCGCTTGCGCCGGGTAATATCGCGCACGATGCCGATGGCGAAGCGTTTTCCGCTCAATTGGGTGGTGGAGATGGACAATTCGACCGGAAACTCCTCGCCGTTCTTGCGCAGGGCGGTGATTTCCATCTGTTTCCCGATCACCGGGCCGGTCCCGTTGCGCCGATACTCGGCGAAGCCCTGCTGGAATGATGCCAGCAATCGAGTCGGCACGATGAGGCGGTGCATGTCCTGGCCCAGCGCTTCCATAGCGGTATAGCCGAAAATGTTTTCCGCAGCGGGATTCCAGTAGGCGATTTTCCCTTCCTCGTCCATCATCAGGATGGCGTCTTGCGCGGTGGCGCTGATGTGGCGGAACTTTTCCTCGCTATCCTGCAAGGCCTGCTGGGAGGCGAGGCGCTCCCGTTCTCGCTGTGCG